>NZ_JAXBLX010000050.1:0-32938 GCF_037027555.1 Halalkalibacter kiskunsagensis
CGAGTGAGTGGCTAGTTCTTGCTCGACGGGAATCCCACCCGCTATATGATACGACCTAGGCTCGGCCGCACAACTGCCCGTTAGTTGAAGAAGAAATAGGATAGTTTCCATTGTATCACCTATTTAAACATCTCAAAATAATTCGCCACCCATTTCGTATTATTTTCTGCGATATACTGTTCAGCAAGGATCAGTCGTTGAACAAGTTCTTGCTTCGATAATTTCATGTAATTGCGTTGAACCTTCTCAATCTTACGATCTGGTTTGATCTTTCGAAAATCCATATTATCGTTTAATTCAATACGTTGTGGTTTAAGGTTTTTACCATTTTCTTTTTGTTTGTATGTTTTACTATGTTGCTTGTAATAGCCATATAACGCATCATTTGTTCGGATCGTATTTGGATGAATCCCTTTCCCTTCGGGATCCAGTTCTTTAGAGAGGTTTGATATATTCTTATAAGTCACTGGCTTACCTTGTTTGATTAACTCGTTTATTGCTTGTTTTCCCAATTCAACAGAACGGTTGCTTCGTTTTAGATGTGTTTCTTTTAGCCACTCTTTGTCATTTATCGAATCGAATGTGTGGCTCATAGTTCTGTTCCTCCCGATACTTTTCAATAAGGTCAATTTCCTTTAATTCATTTCGAGCATGTTTCCGCATTGCTTTTGCTTTTTTCACTTCCACAGGCAAGTTCATTTTAGAAAAACGTTTCTCCATGTCTTTGGAAAGCTCTATTACTTCTTCTAGCTCATGTTTCTTTTCAGGTTGCGGAACTTTAGCTTGGCACCCTAAACACTGCATTTTAGTTGGGCATACAAAATCTGTGACACACGTTCCACCCAAAACATTATTAAACACACCAACTTTTTCTTTGTATTCTTCCAGCTCTTGTTGCAGCTCTTCTGGACTGCGGAGGACGGCCTCATCTACATCCACGTAGTCTGAAATCACATCATGCAAATCACTGACCGATTGAGCCACTTGGCTTGGTGTAGGCTCCGAGTAGTAACCTGTAACACCTACATCTCGTTGATGTAGGATTTTTGCGACAATATCAATTGGTAGTTTTTGTCGTTGAACCGCTTCGGTAGCAAATGCATGACGTAATAAGTGGGTTTTAACCGTAATCGCTTTCCCTTCTTGTGTTTCAAAGTGTAAGCCATGGAGCAAAAAGCGAAGGCATGAATAAACTGTATTCTTCTTAAAAGAACGATTGTTGTATTGAAAGAGATAGGGTTTTGGGTTAGGGAACAAATGCTTTCGATCATCACGATATCCCACGCTCGGTATCTTAGTTGCACCATAATGATATTTGAGTAACTTAATGAGCTTGGCAATTAACTTCATGGTTTGGTCGCTAATATAAAAGGATTCAACTTCATCTCTGCCTTTTGGTATAGCGTAAAAGGAATGATGAAGTTTATTATCGATTTTTACTGATTTGATGCATTCTTTTGAATAGTTCATTTGTAATAGTTCATTAAGTCTTGCGCCAGTTGTTGTGAAAATATCTAAAGCTAATAAACCGAAGGTTATTCCAGCATAGATAGGTTCCACATCAAACAAAATCCCTTCCGCGATATCTTGATTACGAGAAACAAAGGTACTTGGTGTAATGATTCCTTTATGCATAGAAAGAAAGGGAACAGAATTTTTAGTAGAATCTTCCTCACCATATCCCCATGAATATAACAATTCTCGCTTTTGTTGTAATTCATCATCACTTGCATTTAGATTCCAACTACCAACAACGTCTTTTTCAAAAAGTTCCATAAACCAAAGGCCCTCAGCTTCTTCGTCATCTTCTAACCGTTCCGCTTTTAAAAATTCAACGAAATAATTATTCTTCTCCTCTGAATAAGCACCAGTACGATTAGATGCAGCTTTTAAAGATGATGCAGAGAATTGATCTTGATGATGTAAAACAAACGAAGGCTTGTCCCACAGACGGAAATAAAAGCGTTCTCCGACACGTTCAGGTTCATCATAATGAAATTCTAAAGGGAGGGCACATTTGGTTGTTTGCGCTTCTTCACACGCCTTTAAAAACGCTTGTCGAAGTCGATGTAGCTGATTCCAACGAAAATGTCCTTCTGCTCGAATTTGAGGAAGCATAGGAACGATAGCATCCGTTTCACTCTTACGAGTGTTGTGTCTTTGTGTCATTGCTGATTTAGTAAATGAGAAATCTCTTGCATCATAAGATGGCATAGGGAATAGGTATTGCTCAAAATAGGATTGTTGCTCTTGAGTTAATTTTGCTGTTAGCCATTTCTTTGTTAAATAAGAATTATTTCGATATCGATTTAATAATTCGGCTCGCATAGAATCCGAGTGTTCCACAAAGATTGTACCTTTTAAATATTGATACATATGTGTTTCGACATCAAAATCAGTCATTTTATTGAAATAGAAAATATTAAACAAATCATTTAATCTTGGATTCATAAGTTGTATAAAATAATCTATTGTTCTAACGTCTGAATTTTTATCAGCATAAATTAATATAGAAAGTAATAAATGATTATTCCACGGTTTTTTTGCTACATTACGAATATAGTAATTCATATTCTTTTCATGAACCTTATCTAAGAGGAATATTCCCCTTGCATCTTGCAAGTGAAGAAGCTGTTCATCAACCTTACCCAATAATTTCTCATAAAACGGTGATTGTGACTTATCTGTAAATACAGTCAGTGTAATCACTCCAATCCATCTAATAATTCTTGTATTTCGTTATCGATCTCAATATCATCAACGTTATTTTCTATGACTGTTAAGTTAGGTTTGTTCTTACGCTTGCTTTTCTTTTGTTCCATATATTCTTTTTCTTTTTCAGCCATGTTCTCTAACATGCCATCGTGCGCTTTACGGTGGCTTTCTTCATCAAAATAATGCTCGTAAACTTTAATGGTTTCTTCATCTTTCCACTTGATGTATTTAATAAGTTCATTCTTCTTTTGTTTGATCTCTGCTTCTGTGTTAGAAGTCTGATAGATTTCTCGCAACCTTGACGTGATAAACCAATGTCTTGTTTTATGTGGATTGAACTTCATCTCACATTTTTTCATCGCTTTATTCCAGTGGTAGTACCATGCTTCATAAGTAAAAGGCGTACCCATTTAGTCGGTCGTACTGGTTGTCTATAAACTTCTGTACTGAAGCATCTCGATATAACAAAGTTCCATCTAAATCAAATATGACTGCCTTAATCATTTTACACTCTCTCCCAAGAAACATAATTCTAATTTATTTCTTTATCTTAACTTAAATACCTTCTTCAATCTGGACCTTAAATACCTTCTTCAATCTGGACCTTAAATACAATTAGAGCGCAATCCTTCTTACAGGAAAGCGCCCTTTTGTTGAGTAAATTTATTACTCTTTGATTATTTCATATTCGCATAAAAATCTCTCAACACCAGGATATTTCTCACCAAGATTTGTTATCTTAAAACCAAATTTTATATAAAAATCCACAGCATCATTATCAGTTTCAGCATAAAGAATTTTAGGCGAATGTTCGTTACATATGAACTCAATCATTTTGCTTCCAATACGATTCCCTCTTAAATTTGGAGCAACGGCAATGTGTACTATTTCAATTTTATCTCGCCCTAAAAGCTTTATTCCTATACAACCGACAATCTTTCTTCCATACTCAAATCCATACAAAACATGGTCTGGAAATTTAACATAATTCTCATATGATTGGACAATTTTCGCTTCGGAAGTGGCGTATGATAAAAGTTCACTTACCTCTGGGGTAATTGTTTTAGATGTTATATTGATCACTTCGAGATCACCTTCTTAATAGTTGGAGACAATATTGAAACGGACTGCATTCTCTTTAATTCAAACCCTTCTGATACTCCTAGAGTCCTCTCTATTCAAGAATAGCGCCTAAAGGATCCTTGAGCTGTCTCTCACTTATTAAACTCAAGCAACCTGTTGCTGAAGAGGATAATTATAGGTCGAGACTAGAAAGTCGAATCTAATTCCCAAAAGGCATCCCCTAAAGCGTCAATAAGAGCTTTTGCTCTTTTTTCAAGATTAACTGGAAGATTGTCTTTACCGAAATACTTAAGATTAATACTTTCTCCATCATTCATCTCAAGTTGCCCACTAACATCTATGGCTCGGTATAGATTAATTACACTATATGTTTCATCCCCATTTGGATAACGAAAATAATATTTTGGACCCGAAAATACACCTATTAATTCAAAGCTTTTCGCTTCAAGTCCTGTTTCTTCTTTTAATTCACGAGAAGCAACTTCTTCTAAGGTCTCCCTTAGTTCCATAGAGCCACCAGGTAATCCCCAATCCAGCGTATCTGAACGATGTTGAAAGAGAACTTCTTTTTTCTCATTTATTACAAGTATAGTTGCTCCCACACTAATAATAGGTCGATTACCAATAAACTTCCTTATCTCAGAAATATATCCCAACCATTTAACCTCCTAATTTTCTAATACATAAATAATTCTCTTTCAATTTTAAAGTTCCTTGTTCAACTATTTGGCCTTATATAAAAAGACGCGTTGTTCGATAAACGCGCCCTTAAATGGAACAACTATAAGCTCTCTGGTAAGTGATATTTATACAATTCTAATACATCTGTTTGTTCTTTTAACGCAGCTATTGTTTTTGGATGTGGTTTCCTATAAATAATAGGATAATCCTTTTCACCAAACTTCTCTTGGGGCGTAAAAGCTAATTTTTCTTCATCAATTGAAAATTGGGCATCAATTCCCTTTTTATTCCCACGAGCGTCTAGCCTTTGCCATTTATTAAGTTCTTTTAAATAGACAGCATTCAAAGCATGAATACAGTACCCTTTTTCTGGTGTATCAAACAACATCAAACGTTGATAACAGAAACCAGTTGGTATTCCTTGTGAACGTAATAAAGATGCTAGTAAATGGGATTTTGCAAAGCATATCCCTTCTTTATAGGTTAATACATCTGATGCATTACACGTAACTCGTTTCCCTTGGATATCCCAAGAATGAGATATTCCATCACGAACAAATTCAAAAGCAACCTCTGCCTTTTCAATTTCAGATTGAGATGGATTAAAAAGTTCATCTACTTTCGACTTTATCAAAGGGTTAGAATAATTAATCTCGTTTAATTCAAGCAAATAATCTTCTAAATTATCACTTTCACATATTAGATACACTAGCTCCGCTCCTTGATCAATTATTGTGATGCTTGCCCTAATTGAGTCTCTTCTTCATAGAAACAACTTTAATATTTATACCGTTTGGTTTATGTACAACTTCCTCATCATAGATTCCATACCCAATTGAACGATATAACTTTATATTTTTAGGCACAGTCATACGAACTTTGCAAAATATCGTAGTTACTCCCTTTTTTATTGCGACATCTTCTAAAGACCCTAATATTTTTTTCGCAATACCAAGACCCTGTTTTTCTGGAATTACTGATAGTCTATAAAAATATAAACCGTCTTCTTTTAATTGAAAACGAACCATTCCAACAGGCTGATTATCAACATAGCTTATTAAACCCTGCTCACCGTCTTTTAAAGCAATTAATACAGATTGTACAGTTTCCTCCAAAGCACTTGAGGATGGTACTTCGTCTTTATATTCCATAAATGCCTTGATCATTAAGTCGTGTATTATTGGTGCATCCAATACCTCAGCAAATTTTATCTCCAAGTTATATCCCTCCCTTTTTAATTATAAATATACATTTTATTGTATATTTAATCAACAGAGAGATATAGCTTTACTATCTGAAAAATCACTCTCTTATTCAAGAATATGGCCCTTTTCATGAAGAAAGACGCTTTCCTTATTTCAGAAAAGCGCCCTTTAGTGGAATAACTTTAAACTAATTTCTTTTTCTGCTGAAATATGGACCGCACAATCCAGTTTCATGCGTTTGTACATAAGTCCAGTTAAATCCTTTATCTACAATATAAATATCTGTTTCGTTTATTAGGTCATCAGTATTAAACAAAGAGGAATTATCTAGAAAAAGTACATAATCTGAATGTTGATAAAAAACATAGCAATTATTCTTTGGTTGATTATTAAATACGTCTTCAGCTTTTTCTCCAACTAAACAATCCTTTTTCTTATAACTAAACAAGTGCCATAAATAACCACAATAACCGCCATTATCAAATAAGTAAATTGATTTCTTATCTTTATCGCTTAAATGATTAGCAAAATTTTCTTCCCATTGCTTTCGTAAGTAAGATCCCCATTTTGGCATTTCGGTTATCTTTATTTTTTTTGTTTTAAGTCTATCGTATAGGTCATTCATTTGACTCTCCTAATCAAAAGATAAAAATTCTTCTAGTAACCTGCCTTTTAACTGCTTAAAGACCAAGAAAGATGAAACGCTAAAACAGTCCGTCATTGTTCAATTCTTGCGCCCGATTGCTGAAGATCAACTAATTATATAGATGTCCTTTCAGTAAAGTTACACAATCTCCAATTAACTCAACTTTTTCTCCTTTTATCCTTAGTTTTATTTCACCCCCGCGCTCGGAATCTTGATATGCTGTAAATTCTTTTTTATTTAAGTGATCACTCCAATATGAAGCTAATGCGCAGTGTGCAGAGCCAGTTACGTAATCTTCGTTAATTCCTATCTTTGGAGCAAAATACCTTGATACAAAGTCATACTTATCTGATCCACGACTAGTAATAATTATACCTGGACCCTCTAGTTCTCTAATTGCTCCCAAATTAGGTGTTACGTTATGAACTATTTCCTGGTTTTCTAGTTCTAAAATGTACCGATCTTCTGCCCAAGCAACACCTTTTATAGGGAAATCAATAACTTGTTTTAATTGCTCAGTCACTTCTGTTTGAGTTGATTCTTTTAAATTAAATCTTAGAATTATTTTTCTTTCTGATAACTCAGTTCGAAGAAGTCCTGATTGAGTATAAAAATTAATTGTTGATTCTGAGGAAGTAAAACCCTCACTCCACAGTATATGAGCAGCTCCTAATGTACCATGCCCACATAAATCAATCTCTTTAGTGGGTGTGAACCATCTAAGCTGATAGTTATTTTCATCGTTTATTGTAATAAAAGTTGTGATAGGTTGATTTAGTTCTTTTGCTAGGGATTTCATCCACTCTTCTGTTCTTTTTTCTCTCAAGAAAACTATTGCTGCAGGATTTCCCTTAAATTCTTCTTTAGAAAAAGCATTAATGAAATAAAATTCGCTATTCATATACGCCCACATCCCTATATTAAATCAGCATCATTTATACTTTTTAAAATAAAAAAGAACACGATCCTTTACTTGTAAAGTGCCTGTTTGTTTAACAAGACTTTATACTTTTTAGACATCAAGTCACTCTAATGCTTAGGCGACTGGTGTACCGTTTTTAACAGATTCATCTGGTTTTAAGAGAACCACATCACCTTCTTCTGGAATACCACCGATTACCAATACCTCAGATTTAAAACCAGCAATTCGTCTAGGAGGGAAGTTTACTACTGCAACTACTTGACGCCCAATAAGTTGTTCTGGTTCATATCTTCGTGTAATTTGAGCCGAAGATTGCTTGATTCCAATCTCACCAAAATCAATCTCTAATTTTATTGCGAGTTTTCGTGCTTCTGGAAATGGTTCTGCTTTAATTACAGTACCAACACGGATATCTAACTTCAAAAAATCTTCAATTGTTGCCATGATCTTTAACCCCCAATAGATATAGAATAGAGCTCTATAAGATAAATAAAAAGAACAGAAATAGTTAAAACTGATATCAGTAAAGAAAGAACTACATTTATAAATCTTGAGATAAGCGAATCATATCTCTACACTGTATACCGTTCTCAAAAATTTCTTCTGGATAATGCTTAATAAAAAAGTCCATATCAACACCAATATAAGAATGATATAGCCATTGAGCTTGTGATTCCCCTAATTTCGTTAATGCTGAATCCTTATGCCCTTGCATCCTCTTCTGGACATTCCATTCTGTTTGCCCATGTCTTACTATGTACAATGTAGTTTTTAGCATCCTTAATTCCTCCGTAAATCCTTTTTTAAATAGTAATGCTTATGATCTCTGCCTACATTATCTAAACTTCCGAAGACTTGATACCCATTCTTTTCATAAAAACTTAATGCTTGGAAACTTAAAGTATCTAGCTTAATAAAATCACATTGTTTTTCCATAGCTATATTCTCTATTTCTAATAATAATTTTGTTCCATATCCCATTTTTCTTATATCCTCATCTAAAAATAAATTATATATCTCTAACCAATTCCAACATATTGCACCAATTATTCCACCACGAACATTGCCGTTGTCATCTTTAATAAATAAACCAATATCTTCGTATCTACCTCCTAAATCTTCTGGGAAATGCTTTATATTAAATTTATAAAGTCCATCATCAATATACTGTTTAGCTTTTCTATCTAATTCTTTAGTAATATGAAAACTCATAATTCATTTCTCCTTCAGTAATCTTTTTAATATCAATTCTGGAATTATATAGAAAATACCTTTTTAAATTTCATTATAATAACTATCCTGTTAATACAATAAGCTCCAGCAAAAATGTGGATTTAAAATTTTAAAGAAACTCAAATATTAAAAAATCCCAATCTCTCAGTGATATAAATGAGAAATTAGGATTTTATTGTTCCACAATTGCGCCCGATTGCGGAAGATCAAGATAATGATTATGATTGCTGCCTTTAGCTTGTTGACACCCGTTAGCCTCCATGCAGCAGAGTGACACCATCAAATTAATGAAAATAGTAATTTTCAGTATAATTCAATATTATTAACGTTTTTATCATCTACTGTCATTTCAAAAAAAGATTGAACAAACTGATGTCCAATCTGCTCAATCTACTTAAAGTCAGATATAAATGGTACTCCTAAAGGTATTTCTTTAGCCATGCAAAAACACGTTTATAATAATCCTCTATATTCTCTTGACGCCATGTACCCTGATGATGTTCTTCATCATAAAAGACCAATTGAGCTACTTTATCCAATCTATTTAGTGATGAAAACATAGGTCCAGCTTCCGAATGACATAAGTGATCTCTCGTCCCTTGAACAAGTAGAACAGGAGTTTCGATTTTATGGAAATCAAAGATTGGAGAATTTCTTATATAACGCTCCCGTTCCTCCCATAAAGTAGCACCCATATTCGCTTGCCCATCCTCTACCCATCCGTAATTAAAATTAGGTGTTGAATTCTTTAATTCAACTTGTGTATAAAAACTAACTAAATTGCCAAGTCCCGCAGAAACTATTGCTGCCTTGAAATGTTGCAATCGTGTAATAGCTACAAGTGTTGAGTATCCACCAAATGAATGTCCAATAATACCGATTCTGTTTGGGTCTATATTAGGATGCTTAGCTAAAGCATCAAAAGCATCTTCAATTGCTTTCGTAATTTCATCAGCAGGTTCATGACTCCTTGACATAGGCAAATCGGGTAAAAACACAGCGACCCCTCTTGAAGCAAATAATTGATGATTATCACACTTCATAGGACTTAACCCAAATAATCGGATATTTTTTGATTGCATTGAGCCACCATAAACACGAATAATCGCAGGAACACGTTTCTTTATATCTTTGGGTAGGAGCAATGCACCTCTTAATTCACGATTATTACTTTTCCAACGAATGATTTGGGAAGAACCAAACTGCTCCGTGTTTATTTTGTTTAATTGTACAGTCAATTCACTTTTTGTTCCTATATCAAAGACTCTTAATGTAGGTGGGCGATCTGCATCCTGAAAGATATAAGTGATTTTTCCATTTTCATGGTCACCGTATGCAGCCCCACCTTCATACCAAGGAAGATGACCTTTTGGTTCTTCAAGCACTTTTTTTGTTTCCCCTGTTATGAAATTAACTTCCCAAAATCCATCAAGGGCTTCTATTGGTTCATGAGTCTGAATAAGCATTTGATTGTCATCAGATACTGGGAATCCTGCAACAATGCATCTTCCTTCTTGAACCAAATATTCGCCTAACTTTCTAGAATTTGAACTGTAATACCATAGCTTTCCATTAGCAATCATTACTACATTGCCATTCTTTAATAGCTTAGGTGGGTCATAGTCATGTCCTAAATGAGTTTTTTCATCTTTAAATAAAAGTTCGTGTTTAACAGAAGACGTATTAACTAACCATAATCCTCCATCAGACAAAGGTCCACTTGTTGTATAGTAGATAGATTTGTTATCATGCCCCCAGCAAAAACTTAGCCCATAATTCATGCGGATATTAGTAGCAACACGCTGCGTTTTATGATTTCCATTAAACTCCAAGGTACAAATCCATAATTCAAAAATATTTTGTTGGGTATTTATTCTTTCCTCTCCCAAACAATTAGTTATAGCTAGATAATGACCATCCTTCGATACTTCCATTCCGACTGGTCTTAACCCACTACAAAGAAGTGTAGAAAATCCTGTGTTAACGTTGATCATACTAATATCTGCCCGATAACGATTCACCCAAGTGTTTAAATTTGATTTATCTTCCTTTGCTTTGGTATTAATGGTTGTATATACCTTTGGTGAATGATCAGGAATTAGAATAATGTTATCCTGATTTGAAAAAGAATAATAGTCATCATCATCAATTACTACTGAAGGCATAGATTTCACTATAATATGTTGACTATCTTTTGTCCAAATTGGTTTTTCGAACCCGAAAAAAGGGCGGACAACTAAATCTGAGGCTAATTTCAAAGTCTTACTAAAGGAATTCCATAACCATAGACGAGCTTTACCTTCAATATCCGAAAAAAATGCAAGAGTTTTTCCGTCAGGAGACCATACTCCTGCCCAACTACTTTTTGCTTCTGGAGCCACTGGAAAAGTATGACCTGTTTTAAGATTACAAACCCATTGAGAGTTTCCCTCTACTGCCATTGAGACACCAATAGATTTTTCCTCAACAGGCTCCCCACTTAAACAAAAAGCTAACCAATTATTATCACAAGATATAGACATATAAACCCGATCAGCAGGTTCCTTTACATTTAGTATTTCATTTATTGTTATTGTATGTTTCATACAAATCCCCCAAATTTATGATAAATACTTATAGATTAAAACATTTAAAGATACTATTTAGGGATTTTGTTTCAGAGAAATGTAACATTGGTATCCATTTTAAATGAAGAAACCATTCATTTAAAATAACCATTCGCTACCTCCTAACTCCACCAAAATTAATAATTTTAATTTTCAAGTTAAAGAGCCTTACAACCTTCTGAAAGTTAGACTCTAGCAATCCTATTCGATAATAAAAACAAGTATCCTGCTTTGTTAAACTAAACTGTCACTTTAAGTACATTCCTTCATAATCACTATAAATATCCAAATTAACTTCCAAGTGTTATTCAATTATATGGCCCGATTGTTGAATAGAGCATGACTGGCGTTTTTTAAACAAACTTTATTGTCACTTAAAATTTACAACAAGTGTTGTATCCAAACTTAATGAGTTAAGGGAAATTGCCCCTACTGTCATATACATTACTGGAAGGGGAATAAACAAAAAACAGTACACTCTGTGACTCCTTAACACCCTTACTTTGTGTGTATATCCACAAAGTAAGGGTGCTATTTTTTTCTATTAATTTTTCATTTTAGTCTTGATTTATCCGCCACATCTGAAAATTTTAAGACAGTCTTAGCGTATAGAAATCGTGCTTTTTCTATGTCGAAATTTGCTTAACGTATGTTTTGCGCGAAATGTTGGTGGTACCCCATTAAGAACTCGTCATCAAAACATTTTTCACATTACTTCATCTTTTAATTCCTTTCATTTTTAATAAAGTACACTGAGAGTAGGCAATCTCTTCATCCAATATTTCTTTCCTTTTCTCCCAATCTGGAAATGGCTCTTTTATTTGTCTTGTTTCTTCTATTATATATAGTTATTTTTCTAATGCTCTTTCATACTCCCTAACCAGCTTATAAAAAGTCGTCTTTTTTACTCCAATTTCCTGCATAGCACTTACAGCTGTTATCTCTCCTGATTTCCACTGATTATATGCTTGTTTAAACTCTTCTGTAATAGTAGCTTTCGGTCGACCAAACGCCACCCCATTTTGTAAAGCCACATCAATTCCTTCACGCTGCCGTTTTCGAATCCGATCTCGTTCCTCTTGTGCCATCCAGGAAAGAATCTGTAAAACTAAGTCAGCAATGAAGGTCCCCAAGCTATCCTTGTACTTTGTTGTGTCCAACAAAGGCATGTCCATGACCACGATGTCCGCCTGAATACTTTTTGTGAGATCATTCCACTCCTGGAGAATTTCCTCCTTGTTCCGACCGAAGCGATCGAGGGAATGAATATAAAGGATATCCCCTTTACGGATAATGCGTTTCAATAATTGGTATTGAGCTCGGTCAAAATCTTTTCCACTTTGCTTATCTATAAAAATATCACGTGTATCAATTCCTATTTTTTTTATGGACTCCAATTGTCGACCTTCATTTTGATCTTGGCTGCTGACTCTTATGTAACCAAACTTCCGAACATCCATTTTTTACTCCTCTTTCTAATTTTCTTTCTCTTATTCTACCAAAAACGTTCGTAAAAGTGTATATAAAACAACGGACGTTCGTAAATGATTTTTCGAGTTTTACGAACGTGAAAAATGGCCATTTTCAGGCAAAATTTTAGCGTTCGTAAAAGTGTACTTAAACGAACGGGGTGAAGAGAGTTCCAAATGAACAACCTTAATTTTGTTAAGTAACAATAAAGTTTTTTAAAAAACGCCAGTCAAGACTTAGAGACGCAAATACAAGCATTAGAAAAGGAAGGTTGTACTGTTATTTATTCTGAGAAATTTACAGGAACGAAAGCCGACCGACCTAAGTTTATGGATCTTCTTTCTAAACTCGAAGCAGGTGATACTTTAGTAGTAACGAAGTTAGACCGCTTTGCACGTTCGACAGTAGATGCAATACAGACAGTAAAGCAGCTTCCCTTGGATAAGGCTCGTTCAATCATCGCCGGGATTTGAACAGGGGCAGATTGGGTTGCTTCGATACGGCGCTTATAACCTGAACATCGCTTATCAATCTCCTGATTAATGCCGTTGATAGAAGACGTTTTTGAGCTTAGTAAAGAGAAGTCAACCGGCATAAATGTGTGTCCGTCTGACCAGCCTAATGTAAGCGTTCGAAATCCTTTATAAAATCGCATTTTCAGAGAAGCATGATCAAAACAACGGGCAAGTAACTCGACCTGTTTACTACGATTGCGATCAAACGTAGAGTCATCAATGATGAGCACTTTTGGACGGTCCTTTGATGTAAGAACGCTGACTTTTTGAATGGTCGCTGCACTAAAATGTAAAAGGAATTTCCGCCAAGCAAACTTGGAATGATTTAAAAAACGATAGACGGTATCTTTTCCAGGAAAACAATCATTCTTCTTAGATGTGACAAGGGTAAACCAATTCTTTTGATGAAAGATCAGACTGAAAACAAGCTGAAACAAATAGGCACATGAAAAGCCAAAGCTCTTTCGAATACCTGCTTGACGCAGGTGTTTCGTTACTTGTAATTCAGAGAATACAGTTGAAAGTTCATTTGGTAGTTGCTCATTTGAGTGTTTTTCATTTATCATAGAGAAGGCACCTCTTCTTTGTGGTAATGGTTTCTAGTCAATTCCACTATAACAAAGAATGAGGTGCCTTTTCATGTTTCAAGGCACTCGTCAAGCAGTGAAGTTAATCATTCTTAAAGCTTTGATAGACCTAAAACAAGGTCAATTTTCAAGGTGCGAAAGTTGAGTTAATTATAAAAGCGAGTTAGGGGCATCACCTTGGGAAGCTCTTGCCATTGGGCAATCACAATTATGGAATTTAACCATCGGTACATGTGCGGAAATCAATGGCGGTTTTGTCATATTAATTAATTCCTTAATATTAAAGAAAAAGCCAGAAATACTTTCTGTTTTAACGATACTTTTGACCGGATCCTTGATCGATTTTTGGCTGTTAATTGGTCTAAAAGACTTTGATCCTCAAAACCTCATTTTTCAAATTATAGTGTTGTTGACAGCCATCATTATTTTAGGGATGGGAATTTCGATTTACCTACAGGCAAAATTCCCAGCAAACCCAATGGATCGGTTAATGGAGGTAATCCATGAAAGATTCGGTTTCAGCATACGAACCGCAAAATTAATTGCGGAAAGTTTTGCACTTATTCTTGCCTTTTTATTCGATGGGACAATTGGAATGGCGACCGTTCTTGTTGCCTTCACTACGGGATATATCATTCAGTTTTTTTATCCAAAATTTGAATTTTTATTCTATAATACTCGTCAGGTATTGTTCAGGAGTGAGTTTACTCTGTTTTTCGTTAAACTTAAGTCTAAAAAAAGTACGCCTCTCAAAACGTGAGAGGCGCGTCATTACTAGCTTATTAAAAAATAACCCTTTTAAAAAAAGCAGTTGGCCAAATTAATTTAAAATTTTCTTTATCCAAACTATTTTCTCTTTTTCTTTTGTAGGCAAAGACATCCTGAACTTCCTCTTTAATACAGCAACATTCGAACTAATGAATTCTACTTTCTTATAAGGTTTACTATTAGAATTAGTAATTCCATCAAAATAAAGGGTCATTTTGAATAGGAAATGACCCTCTTTTGAAATGACAGCTCGATACGTTCCAATATATTCCCCATCTGCATTATGTCCTTTTATTTTTCCTATCCAGATGCTCATTAGATTCATCACCCTAAAATAAGTAGAGATTTACCTTTCCATATCAATTAACTTCTTAAGATGTCAAAGTCTTCTCTCTTTCCATAAATCGAACACTTACCCAGCTTCTATAGAATGACCTTGGGAATTAGACAGTTTCCAATAATGACCCTTCTTTTCCATTAATTCATTATGCGTCCCCTTTTCAATAATTCTACCATTTTCAATATAAAAAATTTTGGTAGCGTTCTTAATAGTAGAAAGACGGTGTGCAATAATAAAGGATGTTCTTCCAGAAAGCAACGACTCCAATCCTTTTTGTAAGGCAAGCTCCGTTTCCGTATCGATGCTTGATGTTGCTTCATCCAAAATCAAAATTTTAGGGTCAGCGAGTAATGCTCTTGCAAAGGAGATCAGCTGCCTTTGTCCAGAAGAAAGTCTTGTGCCTCTTTCATTTACTTCTGTAAAATACCCATCCTCTAAATCATCGATAAAGTCATGGGCCTGCACAGCCTTAGCTGCCCGAATCACTTCTTCATCCGTTGCATCAAGTCGACCGTAACGGATATTATCCATGATCGTACCGGAAAAAATGAATGGGTCCTGAAGCATAATTCCCATTTGCTCTCTTAAAGAGGGGAGCGTAACCGTTTTGATATCAGTCCCGTCAATTTTGATTTGTCCGTTTTTCACGTCATAAAAGCGGCTAATTAGATTGACAATCGTTGTTTTCCCCGAACCGGTTGCACCAACAAGCGCAATCGTATCTCCTGGATTCACCTTGAAATTGATGTGATCGAGAATTCGTTCCTCTGTTTCATATTCAAAGACCACATCGTCAAACTCTACCTTTCCTTTAATCGGCAGAAGAATAGCAGCATGAGGGTCACTTTTTACAGTTGGCTTTTCATCAATGGTTTCAAAGATTCGTTCCAAGTAAGCCATTGCAGTTATAATTGCATTATAGAAATTCCCAACATTCGCTAACGGTGCCCAAAACATCCAAATGTACCCAGTAAATGCAATCAACGCTCCTGCTGTCACTCCACCATCTCCAATTGAAGCGATCCCAACCACATAAATAAACGATACGGTAAGAACAGAGATATTATCAATCGACGGCGATAAAAGAAATTGAATTCTTACCGCCTTCATCCATGAGCTTCGGTAGCTATCAGAGACACCCCTAAAAATTTTCTTATTTTCTTCTTCCCTCACAAATGACTGCGTAATTTTGATCCCATTAATGCTTTCGTGAATATAGGCATTTAAGTTTGATTGCTTATTACTCAGTCTCTGCCAACCTCTTCGTTGCGCATTTTTCAAAAGAAATACAATGATTGCTAGAACTGGAAGCCCAGCTAAGGTCATAATAGTTAGCTGTACATCAATGTAGAGCATGAACCCGACAATGACCGCAATACTGAAAAGATCTGTAATAAGATTAATAATCCCATTTGATAGTAAATCACTCAATGAATTAACATAATTCACAACTCGGGCTAATATTTTGCCATGAGGCCGGTTGTCATAATAAGAAAAGGAAAGCTTTTGCAAGTGGGTGAACAAGTCCTTGCGAATATGTTGGATCACACTCTGACCAATCCGGGCCATAATGCGAATCCTGTATTTCATACAAACCCCAGTGACAATGACAGCGATGAAATAAATGCCTGCCAACATGACAATTCCTCCTGTATTGCCACTTGGAATCTCTTCATCAATCGCTTGTTTGATTAAATATGGACCAATTAAATTAGCGAAGCTTGCAACGAGCATCAAGAAAACAGTCAGAGCCATTAGTTTTTTGTATGGCTTTACATAACCTAACAATCGTTTAAAATGAACGAGTCGGAAAGGGGATTCTAATTCTTCATCGACATCAAATTTATTGCGTGCCATATCCGATCACTTCCTTACGATGATGCTTTTCATCAACATTTCCATATTGGTTTTTACAAAGGGTATAATAGTACCCTTTTTTAGCAAGCAATCTTTCATGTGTTCCTCTTTCAATAATCCTGCCTTTTTTCATAACGAGAATGAGATCGGCTTCTTTTACTGAAGATATTCGATGGGCAATCAAAAAGCATGTTTTGCCCTGACTAAAGGTTTTCAACGTCTTTTGAATACGAAGTTCCGTTTCCATATCCACACTCGATGTTGTATCATCAAGAATGAGAATAGACGGATTTTTCAGCAACGCTCGTGCTAGAGCAATCCTTTGTTTTTGCCCTCCGGAAAGGCCTACTCCTCTTTCTCCAACAATCGTGTCGTAGCCCTCAGGCAATTGCGTGATGAAGTCATGAGCCTCTGCCATCTTAGCCGCTGCTTGAATTGACTCAAGCGAAGCATCCGGAACTCCGTAAGCAATGTTTCCTTCGATCGTGTCTGAAAAAAGGAAAATATCCTGCATGACTACTGCTGTGTTTTCCCGTAAACTCCGAATATCCCACTTCTTTATGTTCTGTTTGCCAACTCGCACTTCTCCGCTATCAGCATCATAATACCTGCAAAGAAGGTTGATGACAGTCGTTTTACCAGCTCCCGTCGGCCCAATCAACGCGATCGTTTGTCCGGGCTTTGCACGAAAACTAATGTCTTTTAACACCTGCTCCTCACCGTAGCTAAAGCTAACATGACTAAATTCGACTACACCAGGCGAATCACTTCGTTTTTTTGACTGAACAGGACTGATAATGGTCGGCTCTGTGTTTAGCAAGTCTTCAATTTTCTCGGCGGAAGCAATAAATCTTTGGACATCATTAATCAACCAACCAGCCATTCTCATCGGATTGTTCAAGGCCCAGATAAGGGAGTTGAAAATAACGAGCTCACCAAAGGAAAGCGAACCGCCAATCACCGTAATTCCACCAACTAAGATCATCAAAACCATAAGCAATCCGGCAAGTGAATCCAAAACCGGCAAATACTTTTCCCATACTTTCGCAGATTGAAGGTTTTTCTCCTTAAATGCCTCATTTTCAACAGAAAATTTATCAATCTCATGCTTTTCCTTTGCAAACGCTTTGACAACCCGGTTTCCACTAATATTTTCCTGTACAACCGAGTTTAATCTTGCAAACTGCCCTCGAATCGCTGAAAATGTCGGTTTTACATCGTAGGATAATTTGTACGCAACAAATCCAATGATCGGCGTAACCGTTAACAGCGTGATCGTTAAAGGAGGATGAATATAAAACATAAATGCGATCGCAAAAAGCAGAATCGTACTATTTTCAAAGATCATGTAAATTGACCATGCGGTAAAGTGCCGTACCGCTTCCATATCCCCTGTCATCCGAGCCATAATATCGCCCGTTTTCGTCTTATCATAAAAACGGAAATCCAACTGATGCAGCCTATCATACAGCTGCTCTCTTATCTTGAAAATGACACTTTGCGAGAGACTCTCAAACATCAATTGATACCCATAACGGATCACTGATTTGAAAAACATGACACCAATCATCAACCCTAATAATGGCCACAACAAGCTTTCTCTCTGTCCAAATATCACCTCATCAACAATTTGACCTGCAAAATAAGGGTTTAGCATATTTAAACCAGAAACAAACAACGCAAGTAAAAGCCCAAATGCATATTTCCCTCGGAATCTTTTAATATATCCCCAGATCCATCGCAAGCTTTGCATCCTTTTATACCTCCATCCATTTACAACAACCGTAGCTAATATATCGTGATGATTTTTCATAATAAGTTGGAATGAATTCATAAACAATGAATAGTGTGACGTACAAATTGAAGCAAATTCATGGATGCGCTTTAACATTGAAATACGTTAAGTTAATAAACGATTATTCCCTAATCAAATCGAAATCATATTCTTTAGAGAAGGTCATTGTCTAATAGTATTAATAAAATCTATCCTTCGACTTTCAAATATACTCTTCCCTCACCAAATTATTCCAATTTCCGAATGAATGATTTAGAAGCCCCTGCTACTATTGACTGCCTTTTGGAAACTACTTTTCTTTTAGAATTTGAACTGACTTCTTTTTGCAGTTAAATTACAAGCTCTAGGTCATCACAAAAGAGATCCCTCTTAACAAGAGAGACTAGTGAGAAAGGTGAAAACTAACATTTTTCACTAGCCTCTATCATTTCAACATTCTTTTCTGGAACTCTAACCTTTGTTTCGCATTGGCTTTAATGATGATGTCGACTCCACTATCAATATGTTTGTCAACATTTTCACCATTTATCACTTTCTTTACGGTTTCAACGCTTAAATAGCCCATATCATAAGGATTCTGTGCTACGGTCCCAGGTAGCTCTCCTTCTTCTATCAATTCAATCATATCGTTCGTTCCATCTGTTCCTATAATTGGCATGTTCAGCCCATACGCTTCCATCACCTCAAAAGCAATTAATGACAGTGTGTCATTGGTAGCGATAATCCCTTTCACTTTAGGATGAGTTTCTATAATTTTTTCAATCTCCTCTTTGATTTTCAATGGTTCAGAGTATACATTTACTTTTTTCGCAACAATTTCAATTCCTGCATCCTCTAAACTTAAAGTAGCTCCCTGCATCCGTTCCGATGCAACCGGACTATATAAATCAACTCCTATTAATGCTACTTCATTTCCAGGCTGCAACTGTGAACCGAGTAACGCTCCTGCTTCTTATATAAAAGGATGCCGATTTGGATCGGCATCCTTCCTTGATAGGGTCGCGACCTAATTGTGTTTGTTTCGATTCACTCGTCCATTTACTTTATAATCACGCATCTGAATATGATTGAAAAATGCGGTCGTATTAGACACACCTAAACCGACATACCCTTTTGTAAATGTATCATCCATTGTATTAATCACAATTTCATTATCTAACTTGACCTGAATTCGTTCACCGGATGTCACCACTTGCAATCGGTATTCTTTATTAGGTTCTAGCTCCAAACGACCTTTATCGTCGTACACGACAAGCTCAGTCGCATTTCCGTTCTCTCGTTTCAGCAACTTCACTGCATTGTTACGTACATCTACATTGGCGACATACGCATTCTCTGCGTTTTCATCAGAATGGAACACGAGTGCCCCAGCACCAATTGGATTATCAACTTTATCAGAATCTGGAAGTTCAACTCTTGCTTCAAAGACAATATTTGCTCCGGAATGATCTGTCATGATAAATGCGTCTTCTTCAGGAGCCTGCCCTTGTTTTCCGTTTATTGTATCTGCCCATGTACCGTTAACAGTACTCCAACCGGACAAATTCGTTTTCACCGGACTTTTGCCCCAAATTGATCTAAGCGGGTAGAGCTCAAGCGATTTTAGCGTTACCTCTCCACCTTCACTGTACAATTGCAAACCTTCGCTTCCCTCTTGCGGGAATATTTGACTCGTAATAGAGCGCAAACCATCATTTCCAAACACTTCAATCGAAGATCGATCAACAAATGCATGGATTTTGACCGTACCATTATCAGCCTGCATTGGAGCACCTTGAAGATCATTTACATTTGTCCCGAAATCAAATTCGCCCGAGTTGGAACGATCGACAAACAAACTCTCTTCAAGAACATCATAAGAGATGAGCGCGTATTCATTCGAATCTCCTTTTCGAACTTGAAAACCAAACTCTGTTGCTGTTGTGTCCGTGACATCAAATTTCGCGATCAACTCATACGTATCACCGGAGAAGTCAGATAACAAGTCACTTTCACCCGAAATACGTTCATTATCCAATTTCACGCGATGCTTTTGTTCTCTCAATGATTCCATGCCAACCGGCGTTTGGCGTAATTGCAGACCGTCTTTTGTATTAGTCAACTCCATCTTTCGCACCAAACTCATTGAACTGCGCCAGTTGCTCGTTGGAGTATCGTTAGCATATTGCCAATTGCTCATCCAAGCGAGCCAATAGCGTTCTCCGTTTTCACCTTCTACATTACTCCACTCTACTCCAGCATAGTAATCTGATCCGTAATCCGACCAAAGTACTTCTTCTGGAGGATGATCGCTCGTAAAAGTCGTTCCATCAAAGTCACCAATAAAGTACTGCATTCCAGAACCTCCTGCAATGGCGCCATCCTGCACACTTACTTGCAGCACCCATTTTGTTTGACTTGGGTCACCGTCCACTGGAAGCTCAAACAAGGCAGGGCATTCCCACACGCCTCCGTAATTTCCATAGGTAGAATCGACCCAGTCACCAGAAAGCGCATCCCAATCCGTAAGTTGGCCTTCCGTTCTGTGTATATATGGTTCCGGTTCACTTGCAACCTGATCTACCTCTTTCGGAATATCACCTATGTTATACACATTCACATCGTCCAGATTAATGTGACCCCAGCCACCTGTTGCACGATCAACGACTTTTAAATACAACACTTCACCTAAAAATTCAGAGGCATCCCACACATAACGGCGATACGTTTCATCACCATTAAATTTCGTATTCGGCTGTCGTAATAACTCTTGATCATCCGATGCCCGCATTAACGAAACAAACAAATCATCAGGATTGTATCCACCACCAATAAGTAAGTTGATTTCACCAGAACCGTCAAGACTAAAATACGATGAGTGCATCACGCCAGTTGGTCTGTCCCCACCGTGCTCTCCATTGTAACCCCAGTAATGGTAAGTTCCTTCATGATTAAATGTTCCGCCCCACCATTCGGTTGCATCCGTAACATGATGACCCATAAAAGCATCTCCCCGAACTGAGGTCCAACCCGTTAAATCCCCTGTTTCAAAATCACTATTCTCTATTTCCCTTGAGTCCGTATTAATATAATTTCGTTCGTACACATTTTGAAATATTACGGAACCGTTAGATACTTGTAATCCAAAATGCCCAGCTTCAAAGCCCTGATCCTCGACCTCGAGCAACTTCTCATTATTGATCGATACACTTATTTGATCATTCACCGCACTTACTTTCACGCGATACGATTCTCCATCTGTAATTGAGAAATCTCGTTTAGAAATGACCGAAATTTCACCATTTTCTACCTTTTCAATGCGAACTTGATCCGAATCAGCATCCAAGCTAGTCATATATCCGTTCTTGGCATCAGCATCCGCTCGAAAAACAAGTGAGCCAGTCCCTTTATCAACGATCACATCAACTTCATAATAGAGTTGATCTGCTTGTTGCTCACTCATTAATAAGGCAGCTTTATCGTCCTCTGCCACTAGACCCTTATTCGTCGTTTCCCAATTCCCGCTTACTTCTTGCAAACCAGACAAATTAGTGAGAAAGTTTGTCTCGTTATTAAAGTGAACGTTCCGATACTCTGCCGTTGAGTTCCATGCCATTAAACCGAATTGCCCGTTCAAAAACGAAGCATCCTGTTCCTCAATGATGGTTTCCCCGTCCAGTAATACTTGGATTAGATCCTTCTCCGTCTTTACTTGTAAAGCATATGTCTCAAACGTCTCCAGCGACCATGACTCTTTCGCAAGTGTTTCCTTCTCACCGTTCTTTATTTTGATGAGCTTAACTTCATTCTCTTTTGCATTTAACTCCGCCACATAGGCATTGTCCCCATATGGATCGGAACGGAAGACAAGACCACCGGCGCCTTCACGGCCATTCTTTAGAACTGGAGTGATATCGGCTTCATAGGTGAAGTCTCCTCCACGCTGTGGAGATAGTGTGAAAATTTCGTCATCAGCATAGGCGTTAGCTTGAATACCACCATCCGGACCAAATTCACTTGCCTCTTCCCAGTTTTTTAAATCCGGGGATGTGTAAAACATAATGCGGTCATCTGCAGCAAGGGCCATTACCCAATGTTCGCTTTCATCGTGCCAGAACACTTTCGGATCTCGCCAATCAGCTACAGGTGGATCCGGCATAACGGGGTTACCTTCGTACTTATCCCAGGTACGTCCATTATCATGACTGTAAGCAATACTTTGAACTTGACCCTCGGGACCAGCGTGTGTAAATATGGCGATCATCGTATCCTCGCCGAAACCGGCTGTGTTATCATGATCAATAACAGCGCTTCCAGAAAAGATATCACCGTTCTCATCGGGGGCCAGCGCCAGCGGCAAATGCTCCCAACGAACAAGATCCTCACTGACAGCGTGCCCCCAGTGCATAGGTCCCCACGTGCGTCCATATGGATAATATTGATAGAACAGGTGATATTCTCCGTCATGATAGACCATTCCATTCGGGTCATTCATCCAATTCGCTTCAGGTGAAAAATGAAATTGATTCCGATACGGTTCATCGTAATAACCTGGATCTCCACTACCAGCTACAGAACCAACCGGTAAACTTATAAGCAAACACAACACAAGCCCTACTACTAAAACTTTTTGAAACAACATACATTCTCCTCCCAATATCTCAATTTATTTAGGAAAATTATGTCTGACCTGATGTATGAATTTGTAAGTTAATCCCCCTATAAATAACACTTTCTCTTTACTCCTAGATTTCTTTTTCACAAAAAGAATAAATGCTCTGCATTTTTGATATCCCAATCAGCTAATATCGGCCAAAAATTCTGTCTTTTATGATTAGTAAATGCACGCTCCACCGTATCTAGCGGCTTAACTGCAAGAGTCCCGTCCTTTTGCTGCACGATTTCATGTACGATCAAGGGCCATATTTTAAAAGTCACTTGTTCCACGAAGGTACCAGCCATTTTCTAATCCTTCCCGCTAGTTCTTTCTCCACCCATGCAAATAAAATAGCTTAAATTCCCCTTCTTGTATGGTCGATAGAAAAATTCACTCATAGATCATTTCCCCCCTCTTTGACAACTCCTTTTCCAAGATCTTTATGAAATCTTCATTCATATCATAATCAATTGCTTTGTTGTATGCATCTATTAAGATTTCATCATTCACATAATTTAACAAAGAATACTGTCTCCTTTTTTTGTTTAGTAAACCATTAAAACCTCTTCATTTGTTGGTATCGCAGAAATGGCTCCTACTCTCGTACAAACGATTGCTCCTACCTTATTACTGAGTGTCGTGATCTTTTTGATTTGGTCAAAGTCCCCTATTGTTTTCTTTGGTTCTTCTTCCTTAACTAATTGAAAGAGCATAGCACCGACAAAGGCGTCGCCTGCACCTGTAGAATCTATTGAAGTAACTTTTATACTAGGAATGATCTCTTGCTTTTCTCCATTCGAAATCAGTGTTCCGTTTTCCCCTAATGTCACAGCAACTAAGCATGCTCCTAGTTGATGGAGAACTTGAACACCTTTTGTTAACTCGTCAGCACCAGAAATGATGCTTAGTTCTTCATCACTGACTTTGACAAAATCAGCTAGGGCGATTCCTTGCTTAACGAGATCCACAAAAATGGATTCTCTTCCTTTCCAGAGGTCTGAGCGATAATTAGGGTCAAATGAGATAAACTGCCCTTCTTTTTTAGCCGATTGGATCGAGTTCAAATAAGTAGAACGAAACGGGTCTTCTAATAGAGCTGTCGCTGAACCGAAGTGCAAAATGCTCGCTTCTTTTAGTTTGTCTTGATCTAGCTCTTCTTCAGATAAAAAGGCATCAGCCCCTCGATTAAAAACAAAATCTCTTTCTCCATTCTCCTTTAATGAGACAAATGCTAACGTTGTAGGATTTTCATCATCTAACACAAGCATTGATGTATCCACCTTTACGTCATCTAGTGTCTTTTTTTAAAAGTGACCAAACGGATCATTCCCAACTTTCCCACTAAACATTGCCGACAGCAGGTGCTAAAAATACATACAGCATATAATTATTCTTAATATAGTTTAGAGGGCTTTGTTTCTTTTTGGTTACATTAGGAACCTTATTAGAAGAAACACCAGCAACCTTAACCGGCGAGCCCAACTCTTTAGCCATGAAAACCCCTCCTTAAGTAATAGATTTATCTTTTGCTAACTCTTGAATCTTGGAAACTCTTATTCCTCCTACCTTTTTCGATTTGCATCAATGTTTCAAAAAAGCTGTAATCCTTGTGTTTAAAGTAAGGTACCGCTCTTTTGTCTTTAATTTAGCAAAATGTTTTAAGAATATATTTCAATATTTTTGGTTTAACTTGTTTAATATTTCCAGCATCTGAAAACGGTTGCAGAAATTAGACATAAAAAATCCCCTAGTTGCTAACTAGAGGACTTCACTTTATTCAACTGCTTCATTCAAGGTAAACTCTTTTCTCGGCAACGAGTACGATGAAGGCTCGTTAACCATAGATGTTGCGTTCAAATGGGCTACTCTTAAACCAGATTATTCGCGATGGTATATGGCAAGAAGAATGGAGACAATCCGAACATTCGCAAAGTATATTTGTGTTATGGATCCCATGGCTCAGATGCCTCCAAAAGGGATGTTTGGAAAATGTCACGGGCGGACAACTCCATACATCTTCACTGAACAAGAAATATGTATTTTAATGCAAGCTTCTATGGAATTATATGAACCTGACGGTCTTAGATCTAAGACAATCTCAACTGCAATTGGCCTTTTATGGTCTACAGGGATGCGGCCAAATGAAGTATGTCAATTAATGGACGACGATGTTGATTTAAATAATGGCTTAATTGCCATAAGGGAGACTAAGTTTTCAAAAAGCCGTATGATCCCGATTCATGAAACGACCACTTCAAAACTCAGATCATATGTAAATGATAGGGACAGACTAAGAAAAGACTTTTCAGAACGTTATTTCCTTATTAACTACAGACAGCCGCAAACTGGCATTACGTAATTTTGAAAATGCTTTACAAGTAATTAGAGATCAACTATTGATAGATAAAAAAGAATGGAATAGACGTCCCCCGAGACTGTATGATATTCGTCATACATTTGCATGCAACACACTGCTATGCTGGCTTAATGGTGGTATAAACATAGATAGGCAGATAATATACCTTTCCACCTATCTTGGCCATGTAAAAGTAGAAGATACCTATTGGTATCTTACAGGAACACCTGAGTTATTACAGTTTACTTCTGGGAGTTTTGAAAAATACTTCTATGAAGGTGGTGTCAGCGATGAAGAGTAATGATTTCCAGGGTCTGCTTCAAAACTTTTTCCTAAAATGGATGATGAGTCAGAAGAAAGTATCCCCTTCTACTATCCAAGCATATAAGGATAGTTTTCGTATTCTTTTAAAATATTTGCACGAAGAACATGGAGTTAAAGCAAGTTCTATAAACATGGAAGGAATAAATGCAGATGCTATTATAGGATTCTTGCATTACCTGGAACATAATAGAAAAAATTCGTATAAGACGGTAAATAATAGGCTCGCGGCAATAAAATCGTTTATGGAATATGTATCCTACGAATCCCCAGAGTATTCAGGAACTGTACGAAAAATAAAGGCGATACCCTTCCGAAAAGTAGAAAAGAAAGAAATCTGCTATCTCACCAAGGCGGAGATCGATTCCTTACTTAAGCTTGCGAAACCAAAGATCTTGAAGGAAGGCGTGATTATCTTATATTGCTACTCCTTTATAATTCAGGAATGCCAAAATGTTAAGGGTCTTTTTAATATCCTTTGGTAAAAATTTATGTATTTTTCTTCCCCTCTTTTTCAGTTGACTTTTCACCCCATTGGAATCAAATAGGATTAATCCATCTTTTAAATTGTAATACTTGAGAAAGGAAAGTAACTCTGAAATCGCTAAAGCTTCGGCAACGTTATTATCGGATTCATCAATAACAATACGTTTGCTTATAATGCTTTTATCTTCAAAAACGATTACGAAAGCCAAAAATGCTTTATTGTTTTTAACCGATGCATCTGTGTATGCGAGAAACATTATTCCCCCTCCAACTTTACTGCTTTCTATCATAATACTATACTAAAACACTTTTTGCAATAAGTTAATTGAATGTTCTGATAACTCGCTAACACACTAACACACCAATAAATAAACTTTTATCAAATATATAAGGTATCAGTTCAAGACATTTAAAACTATTTCAATATATCAATGCAGTTGTGATTGAAATGTATACCAATATTACCCTTATAATGTACTATCCTTGCTCCTTAACAATTATGTAGTTTGAAAGTGGTATTAACCTCTATTTAGCATAAAGAAAAAGAACAGTCATTGACTGCTCCTTTTCCCTTCTTCATACATCTAGATAATTTAACGGATTATATTTATCATTTTGCTCTCTCAATTCATTTCCCCACATAGCAACATACCTCATTGTGACAGTAATGTTTTGGTGTCGCATTAGTTTCTGTATTGCAAAAGCACTCATCCCAGACATTGCAAGGCGATGGCAAAACGTGTGTCGGAAAGTATGTGCCGATACTCTAACGTCTTTGAAGTTCATTTTCTTTTGTAAATGACTAAAAACAAGCATGATTGCGTTTTGTGTCATCTGAGTATTATCTCGTTTGACAAAAACATATTTGCTCAAATTGCCCCAGTGCTGTTTGCAAAACGTATTATAACCAGATAATTCCTTTGAGAGTTTACTCGTAATGGGTATTGTTTCTTTCCTTCGTGTTTTCCCAAAAACTGAGATATTATGGTTAACAAAGTCAATATCATCCCAAGTCAGATTAATTATTTCCCCCCTCCTTATTCCTGTACCGAGTATCAGAACAATCATCATATAGTCTCGATAAGCAAAGTAACTCTTTTCACGCTGCTTAATACGTCTGTAGAAACTCAGCATTTGTCTAATTTGCTCGTCAGTGAACACATCAATTCTCACATCTTCCTTTTGTCTTTTCACCTTATGTGCTGGATTATTCTTGATTACCTCACATTCAACCATATAGTTTAGAAACGCCCTAATCCTCATGAGTTTTGTGTTAATTGTTCCAGCTTGGTTTCCTTTCTCTTGGCACACCCATAAATATTGTTTAATGTGACTGTAGTTAATGTCTTCAACATTAACTACTTCATTGTCAATGCAATAACTAATAAATTCTCCAAGTAACGTCTGATAATTTCTTATGTTCGTCTTGGTTGTGTTCTTAAATCTCCTATCATCCAAAAAGTCTTGAAAAGCAAATTTTAACAACATAAAAAGACTACCTCCTTAAAATTAGGAAGTAGTCTATACTTTAGAAATAAATCATTTACGTGACTGGTTCTCAGAAAGGGTGAAAAATAGCTTTAACTATTTCACAGATGCTTGGCTTAAAAGCCTTACATCATGCCGCCCATTCCACCCATACCGCCCATGCCGCCCATGTCAGGCATGCCGCCGCCTTCGTTTTCCTCAGGCTTATCAGCGATTACAGCTTCAGTTGTTAAGAACATAGCTGATACACTTGCAGCGTGTTGAAGTGCAGAACGTGTAACTTTTGTTGGGTCAACGATACCAGCTTCAACCATGTTTACCCACTCGCCAGTTGCAGCGTTAAACCCTTGGCCAACTGCTTCGCCTTTAAGACGCTCAACGATTACAGATCCTTCAAGACCCGCGTTGTGTGCAATTTGACGTACTGGCTCTTCAAGAGCACGAAGAACGATGTTCACACCAGTTGCTTCGTCGCCATCAGCTTGAACAGCTTGAACAGCTTTGATTACATTAATAAGTGCAGTACCACCACCTGCTACGATACCTTCTTCAACCGCAGCACGAGTAGAGTTTAATGCATCTTCAATGCGTAGCTTACGTTCTTTTAATTCTGTTTCAGTTGCAGCACCAACTTTAAGAACCGCTACACCACCAGCAAGCTTAGCCAGGCGCTCTTGTAGCTTTTCCTTGTCAAACTCAGATGTAGTTTCTTCAAGTTGAGCTTTGATTTGGTTAACGCGAGCAGCGATTTGATCTGCTTGGCCAGCACCTTCAACAACTGTTGTATTTTCTTTTGTTACAACAACTTTACTTGCGCGGCCAAGTTGATCAATTGTTGCAGACTTAAGGTCAAGACCTAGGTCTTCTGTGATTACTTCTCCACCTGTAAGTGTTGCAATGTCTTCAAGCATCGCTTTACGGCGGTCACCAAAGCCAGGTGCTTTAACAGCTACAGCGTTGAATGTACCACGTAATTTGTTCACAACAAGTGTTGCAAGTGCTTCACCTTCAACATCTTCAGCGATGATAAGGATTGGCTTACCTTGTTGAACAACTTGCTCAAGAACAGGAAGAACTTCTTGAATGTTAGAGATCTTCTTGTCTGTGATAAGAACGTAAGGATTATCAAGAACCGCTTCCATCTTATCAGAGTCTGTTACCATGTAAGGAGATGCGTATCCACGATCGAATTGCATACCTTCTACTACTTCTAGCTCAGTAGAGAACCCTTTTGACTCTTCGATTGTAATAACACCATCGTTACCAACACGGTCCATTGCTTCAGCAATGATTTGACCTACTTCTTCGTCAGCAGAAGAAATTGCAGCAACTTGTGCAATTGAAGCTTTTCCTTCGATTGGCTTAGAAATGTTCTTAAGCTCAGTAACCGCTGCAGCAGTTGCTTTTTCGATTCCCTTACGGATTACCATCGGGTTCGCACCAGATGTAACATTTTTAAGACCTTCACGGATCATTGCTTGAGCAAGAACTGTCGCAGTTGTTGTACCGTCCCCTGCGATATCATTTGTTTTGCTAGCTACTTCCGCAACAAGCTTTGCACCCATGTTTTCGAATGCATCTTCAAGTTCGATTTCTTTAGCAATTGTAACACCATCATTTGTAATTAATGGAGAACCAAATTTCTTTTCAAGAACAACGTTACGTCCTTTTGGTCCAAGCGTTACTTTCACAGCGTTTGCAAGTGCATCTACACCACGAAGCATTGAGCGACGTGCATCTTCACTAAACTTAATATCCTTTGCCATGATTTGTACCTCCTACGATTTATATTATTATGTAGAGACTAAGCTCTTTTTTTATTTTCCAATAATTGCAAGAATATCGCTCTCACGTAGAATCAAATATTCTTTGCCTTCGTACTTCACTTCAGTACCTGCATACTTTGAAAAGATGATAGCGTCTCCTGCACTTACTTCAAGAGCAACTTTTTCACCGTTGTCAGTCACACGACCAGTTCCAACAGCTACCACTTTTCCTTCTTGAGGCTTTTCCTTTGCAGAATCTGGTAACACAATCCCGCTTGCAGTTTTTTCCTCTAATTCAACTAATTCAATTACAACACGATCACCTAATGGCTTTAACAAGGAAAACACCCTCCTTCAAGACCTTTGATTATTTTATTATTAGCACTCGTTATACTTGAGTGCTAACACAATTATTATAATAAGCATTACTGGGTATATTTGCAAGCATTTTGCAAAAAAAAAATTGTTTTTTTATCCGGGTTCATTTTATGTGACTAACGCTATCTATTCAATACTATATAAAAGACTGTTCTAAAGTAAGGAAAACAAGATAGACACACATAAACAATTGTGTAGTTACATAACGTAATATGACTGAGCCACGTCCAAACCTTCATTATCATATCCAAAAAAGAAATCCTTATTCACATTATTTTCGATATTAGGACAAGGCTTCCCTTCAGCTTTTCTAGATTACTTATGGTAAAATATGAAGATGCTTTTTAGGAAAAAAAAACATAAGCTGAAACTTTTGACAAAGGGGTATTTTACATTGAATAAACGTTATTGGTGGATTCTAATTACATATGCATTAATGCAGTTTTCTGCTGTTCCAGGAGTGTTGCTCCTCAGAGAACTCGGAGTTCCATTGGACCGAATTCCTGGACTGTGGAGCATGTTTAGTTTCAGTATAGGCTTACTTATTATCATTTTTTTACTTCTTCCCGATATTCGAAATAGACACTCCGCCCGTAATCGTTCTTCTAAAGGAGAAGCGATTCGCTGGGCAATCATCGGTGTATTTCTTGTTTTTGCAGCTCAGTATGCGGCAGCTTTAATCGAAATGTTTGTACTCGGAATTGAGCCAGGATCAGAAAACACCGAGACCATTGTTGAGTTTGCTAAAGCGTTTCCTGCGTTTATTCTTGTTATTTCTGTTATTGGTCCAATCCTCGAAGAGATCGTGTTTCGCTTAGTTATTTTTGGAGCACTCTATAAACGATTTAATTTCTGGATATCCGGTATTTTAAGTTCTTTAATTTTCGCTGCTGTCCATATGGACTTTACACACTTACTTGTATACACAGCAATGGGGTTAGTCTTTGCCTTTTTATATGTGAAAACGAAACGCATCCTTGTACCAATTATTGCTCATGTTGCGATTAACCTTTTTGTATCGGTCGTTAACGTCTTATTAGCAGATCAAATAGAAGAATGGATGGAACACCTTGAGCAGCTAGAACAAACATCATTTATTATTGGAGGATTACTATGAGAGCATCTCCCATTACAATGGCGCTCCTCTACTTTTCTATAGGCGTTTTGCTCGTTTTTTTTGCCATTCAAAATGTAAGCACGTCTGGTTGGAATTTCTGGAGCTATTTAATTGTTTCGTTTGCAGCAATTGATTTCATGATTGCTTATCGCTTTTATCGTTTACGAAAAGTCATTAAACAGCTTCAAAACCAAAATAAAAAGAAAAAATGAACAAAAGAGAGTGATTCACCGTACCATATTACATGAGCCACTCTCTTTTTTAATTTTCACTTTTATATCGTTTGTCTTCTTTTCTTGCTGCTCTCTCTAGGAAGAACGCTACTGGAATGGTTAATGTGGTTAGTATCGCAATAACGAGAAAACCTTCATTAATAGCCTGGAGACTTGCTTCTTCAAATGAACTATCTGTCACTGCTAATTGTCCTCTTCTCACTTCATAATAAATGGAAACAAAAACAATTCCTAACGCTGAACTCATCTGTCTAATTACATTATTCATTGCTGATCCACGCGAGATTAAGTGGCTCGGAATCGCATTCATCCCCGTTGTCGTTGAGGGCATACTACTAAGCCCCATTCCAATTCCTCGAATCGCCATCCATACAAAAACAACGGCTAGAGATGTATCAATATTTAAGAATCCTAAAGGAAATGTTCCAATTGCGAGAATGATAAGCCCTGTTGAAATGACACCAGTGGCCCCTTTTCGATCAAGAATTCTGCCTCCTATACTCATGAAAATCCCTGTTAACAACGCCGATGGCAAAAAGATCAAGCCTGTCATAATAGGTCCAAGGCCATATACTTGTTGAATTAACAATGGAATTAAAAACAGTCCTGCAAACAATCCGACTGATGTCATACTGGCAATAACCATGCTAAACGTGTACGGAGACACTCGAAACAAAGCTAAGTCTAACAATGGTTGTTCTTCTCTTCGCTCAATTTGCACAAAAATACACAATAAAATAACGCCTACTATAATAAGTACAAGATTGATTGGCTCCGTCAAATGAGCAAGATTTGACATTCTTCCTAACGCATATAAAATTGAACCAACACCAAATGTAATCGTTATAAACCCATAGCGGTCAAAAGTGACATGACGATCAGCGGACGTTTTCGGCAAATAAAGAAAGGCAATCCAAAGTCCGAGCAAGCCAAACGGAACATTTACAAGAAATAAGTATGTCCAATTTAACGTTTCAAGCAAAAATCCACCAAACGTTGGTCCAATCGTTGGCGCCATCATTGCTGATATTCCCCAAACGCCTGTTGCGAGACCACGTTCTTTTCTAGGGAAGGCTTCAAAAATAAGAGCCATGGAAAGTGGCATCATAACTCCGCCACCTATGCCTTGCAACCCTCTAAAAGCGATCAGTGAGCTTAAGTTCCAAGAAAAAGATCCGAGTAGTGAACCTAAAGTAAAAATCGCTAATCCTAGTAAATACAATTTCTTTTTCCCAAATCGATCCCCTAAATAACCGGTTACCGGTACCGTCATCCCCATCGTGACCATAAAAATTGTAATGACCCATCCCGTTGCCACTGCATCGCTTTCAAAAACAGTCATTAGTTGCGGGACAGCGGGGTTTAACATGCTATTATTTAAGATCATTGTGAACGAACCTAGTAAAACGGCTACAACTACCATCCATTTTTCTGGTATATTCATCTTTTCATTCTCACACCATTTCGTCTTTCGAAATAATCACTTACCTATTTTATCATGAAATTTCGCGTAGTGACAATGGATCAATTAGTTGTATTATTAGTTCTCAATCAGTCGTTATAGTAAGTTAAGCCATCATCAGCCCTGTAAACAATCTCTTAACTTCAAGATTGTAAGACCCCGCAACAAAAAAAGAGCCAAACCCAATGCCTCTTTGTAATATGGTACCTGTAGTTAGGACACTTGAAAAAGAGTGTTTTATCTACAGGTATTTTTTTATATACTTGAATTTC
>NZ_JAXBLX010000051.1:0-32463 GCF_037027555.1 Halalkalibacter kiskunsagensis
CTATTCAATATAGGAATCATCTTCTAGTTGCTTAATCTCTTTTTTTATTGTGTCCTTGACATAGGTGCCAGTTTAAAAAGGTTGCTTTTTCCTTTTTCAGTGGCCTTTAAGCGATGAGTGGAGTCATTTCCGCTACTTTAGTGAGTGTCTAGGAAAGAAAAAGAGTTAAACCCAAGGAACGCCGTGCAATTGTATGTAATATTTGCATATGCTATAAATAATGGGTAATCGGGATAATTTTCCTATTATATGCGGAAATGAGGCAGTTTAAGGAGAGACGAAAGAGGAATATACTAAGGTTATAACGATTATGGAGGGTCAAAGTCATGAATTGGTATGAGAAGCTAAATCAATACTTTCCTATTGAGGAAATGAAGTCAAAAGAACATATGGAATTGCTGTTAAAAGAAAAAGCTGATATTTACCATAAAGATGAAGGACCAAATCATGTTATGATGTATGTAGAGACCGACGATTTCGTTTTTGTCGATTACCTGTTTGTTTCAACAAATGCTAGAGGTCAAGGACTAGGTAAAAAACTGCTAAATCAGCTAAAGCAAAAGGATAAGCCAATTATTCTAGAAGTTGAACCAGTTGACTATGATGACACAGATACAAAAAAGCGACAACATTTTTATAATCGAGAAGGGTTTAAGCATGCACAGTCAATCGGATATAGGAGACGTTCACTTGCTACAAATGAAGTGAATGAGCTCGAAATTCTTTATTGGTCTCCGACGAATGAGTCCGAGAAAAGCATATTCGAAAAAATGAAACATACGTATGAAAATATTCATACGTACAAAGATAAAGAGCTTTATGGTCAATCTTATCAGGATGTTGATGAAGTGCTCACTTTTGAGGAAGGAAATGACCAAGCGACTGTGTAGCTGTGAATCGTTCATCAAAAATGAGGGTGATTCGAATGAAACGTAAAGATGTAAAGCGGAAGAAGAAACGTGAAATGTTAAAAGATTTTTTGAAGAAAAATGTACGAGATTGGAAGCAACGTTCTAAACGCAATCCAATGCCAACACCGTCAAGACGTACAATTGCATAATGTTGAAAAGGGTGACTCACTTTTTTGGTGAGACACCCTTTTTAAACTCTTAAAGTTCAGTGATTGTATCAACTTTTTTCGCTTTTCTTTTATCGGTGATGGAGTAAATAACTGGAACTAAAAATAACGTTATGAAAGTGGACACGGTTAGACCGAATACAATAACAATTGCCATCGGTTGCTGAACTTCTGTGCCTTCTCCAAAGCCTAAGGTAAGAGGGATTAGACCTAAGATTGTTGTTAAGGCTGTCATTAAAATAGGTCTTAACCTTATTGGTCCTGCTAGAACGATGGCATCGTATGTTGATAGGCCATCTTTTTTTAATGTGTTAATATAATCAACTAAGACGATCGCATTATTAACAACAATACCAGTTAAAATTAAGATACCAATTAATGATCCTACACCAAGAGGTTGATTCGTTACGAGCAATCCTAAGATAATGCCAATCGCCGTTACGGGCACTGTGAACATGATAATAAATGGGTAAAAGAATGATTCGAACCGACCTGCCATCACCATATAGACAAGTACAATAGCTAATGTTATAGCACCTCCTAACTTCATAAATGCATCATTCATTTGTTCGTTTTGGCCACCGAATGTAATGCGATAACCACTAGGAAGGATAGGGCGAACACTTTCTTTCAGTGTAATTTCTATATCGTGAATGATGCTACCTAAATCACGCCCGATTATATCCGCTGTGACAGTCATTTCACGTAAGCGGTCAGCTCTTCGAATGGAGCTCGGACCTTGGCTGCGCACAATGTTTGCTACAGTAGATAATGGGATTCGCTCACCAGATGGGGTGTCAATGAGGAGCTGCTCCAGGTGCGAAACAGATGCTGTATATCGTTCGTCGACTTGAAGCCTCACATTAAGTTCATCTCCGTTTCTGGCAAGTCTGGTTGCGATCAGTCCTTTGGTTGCATGTCCGATTGTAGATGCGATTTGGGCACTACCTAAACCGTAAGACGCTGCCGCTTGGCGATTTATTCTAACAGTTACTTCTGGGTTTCCTTCTGTGTAATTTGACTTCGGTTCACGAACACCTTCGATAGTGGAAATGGAATCAATTATGTCTCCAGTAATTCGTTCTAACGTTTGTAAATCTTGACCTCTTATTGTAATTGAGATTGGATGTTCCGATAGTCCCATGTCACTAGCTGATATTGAAATATCTGCATTGGCCACTTGCTTAAGACGTGTGCGAATATCTTCTGCAACTTCTAAGTCGGAGCGATTGCGCTCTGTTTGTTCTTTTAGCAAAATACTATAAGATGCCCGGTTTGACTGAGAGCCTGCTCCAATTGTAAATTGATCTGTTCCTCCAACGGTTACAAAGGTTAAATCAACCTCGGGAATGTCGCGGAGAAGTTCGTTGATTTCCTCGGTAAGTTCATAGGTTGCCCCTAAAGCAGTTCCAACTGGTAAGCGAGCATCAATGCTAATAAAACTTTGATCTTGTTCAGGCAAAAATTCTGTACCGAGAAGAGGGATACAAGTAAGAGATAACCCAAGTAACACGAATGTAGAAAAAAGAATTATTTTTGGCTTTGCTAATGAGTTCCTTAAAAGCTGTTCGTATATTTTCTTTGTTCGATTAAATCCTTGTTGAAAAGCAGTTACGTCATCATTCACCTTCAAGAAAGTTGATGAAAGAAGGGGAACGATGATCAGTGCTGTTATGAGAGATGCAAGCAAAGAAAACGCTACTGTAATTGCAAGAGGCTTAAATAATTGAGCTGCTAAACCTTCAACAAATACAATAGGGAGGAACACAACAACAGTAGTTAAGGTGGAGGCAACGATAGCTCCCCCAATTTCATTTGTTCCTGATATTGATGCATCTTCTCTTCCTTCCCCCGCTTGTCTTTTTCGGTAAATGTTCTCGAGGATGACGATCGCATTATCAACCATCATTCCAACGCCAAGAGCAAGTCCGCCAAGAGTTAAAATATTTAATGTTTCCCCGTAAAAATACAAAAATAGAAACGTTGTCATGATCGAAATGGGGATTGAAATACCAATGATTAAAGTGCTGCGAATGTTACGTAAAAAGATATATAACACAATCGCAGCTAAGAAACCGCCAATTGCGATATTCCATCCAACAGCTCGAATAGATTGTTCAATAAAACGACTTTGGTCGAAAATGGTATTAATTTCCGTGCCTCTAGGAAGAAGGGTTTTTAACGATTGAATTTCGCGATTAATGCTGCGCGCAACTGCAACTGTATTTGTTCCAGAAGCCTTTAGAACGGATACACCTACAGCAGGGGCACCGTTTACATAACTTTCTTGTGAAAGGGGGGCTCTTGCTTCGCGAATATCTACTAGATTTCCTAGAGGGATGATCCCTTCATTGGTGACGATTGGCAAAACTTCTAAATCGTAAACCGATTGGAATTCACCAGTTATGCGAATCGGAAGGCTTTGGTCTGCATCCGTCACTAGTCCACCAGGTAGGTTGAGATTTTCGCTACTTATCAACTGTTGTAAGTCTGTCATACTTAACCCGTAATTTGTTAAGTGATCTGGATCTACATCTAGTCGAATTTCTTGATCGGCACCTCCTTCAATCCGAACAGCTGCTACACCGTCAATCGAGTCGAGTCGTGGTTTGATTTCATTTTCAACTATTTTTTTTGCCTCGGCTAGATTTTCAGTCGATTCTGTAATGGCTAATTGAACAATTGGCAACATACTAGGATCAAAGCGCATAACTTGTGGTGTGCCAACGCCACTTGGTAAATGGTCTCGAATTTGATCAATTCGTTCTCTCATCGTTAAAGTAGCAAAGTCTAAATCAGTTCCCCAATCAAAGGAGACGAGGATAAGGGCTCCGCCTGTTCGGGAAGTAGATGAGACTGATTCAACATTCGGTACACCAGACATCATCTCCTCAATAGGACGAGTTATAAGCTGCTCAATTTCTTCAGGACCAGCCCCCTCATATGATGCTGTAACTGCTACGACAGGAAAGTTTAATTCAGGAAAAAGGTCGATTGGAAGATTTCGAAGGGAGACCGCCCCTAAAATGAGTAGTAGCACAATAAACATCGCCATTGCAACGGGTCTTAGTACTGATAATTTCGCTAAATTCATTAATAATCTCACTCACTTCGAATTGTTATTTCGGCCCGATCCGTTAAACGATCTTTTCCAACTGTAACAACTTGATCTTTCTCTTCTAAGCCGGAGACCACTTCAATAAGATCACCATCTCTTGATCCAAGTTCAATCTTATGCCTTGTTGCTAATTGATCGTGTACAACAAAGGTATACGGTTCTCCATTCTCATACAAGACTGCTTCAGCAGGAATAACAAGGGCCTTGTAAATCGTGTTTAAATTTATTGTAGCGTTGACTCTCATTCCTCCTTTTAATTGCAAGGATTCATTGTTGATAGGGATTTGAATAGTGAACGCATTTGTTTGTGGATTTATAACAGGTGATACTCTTGCTATTTCGGCTTCAAATGTCTCAAGGATTCCTGTTACAGTAAGCTCAGCTGATAATCCAGGAGATAACTTTGCTACTTGAAAACTATTTACCGAAAACGTAGCATCCATTTGTGATAAATCGGAAATAACAGCTAGTGAGTGATTAGGCAGGGCAGTTTGTCCTGCTGAAACATCTAGCTGGGAAACAACGCCTGCTATGGGAGCGGTTAGTTTTGTTGCTTGTAACGCTTGTTTAGCTTGACGAACAGCTTCTTTCGCATTTGATATTTGTGCTTCAATTTCAAGTGTATTGACAGGAGAAATAGTACCTATCTGACTTGTAGCTTGTGCAATTTCAGCTTGCTTTAACGATACTTCCAATGTAGCTTGTAGTATGTCGACAAGTGATCCTTCAGAATCCTTGTGATTAAGCTCTGCAATCATTTTTTGTGAACGATTAATTGAATTCTGTAATTGTTGTTCCAACTCTTTAACATTCCCAATGTTTTGTTCAATTGAGTGATTTAATTCTTTTGCTTGACCAAGGCTACGTTCAAGTTCTTCGACTACATTTTGAGCCTGTGAAAGTTGTCTTGAAGCTTCCTCGTCACTTAATGAGATGAGAAGATCGCCCTGATCAACTGCTTGTCCAACTTCGACATGCACGCTTGTGACTTCTAGTGGCATCATTGTGACTAGTGGAACTTGATTTTTAGGAAGTAGTTGTCCTGAAAGTTCTAGTGCTTGTTTGATGGAACTTCGTTTAATTGATTCTATGTCAACGAGTAACCGTTGACGTTCGATTTGATCACTTGTAATATCGTCTGTGGAACAAGCAGTAATGAAGAGAAGAAAAATAAAAATCCCAATCTTAATTTTCAATTATGTTCAGCTCCTACTTAATTATGTAAAAAAGGGTTAGTGAAAGCAGCTCTGTCTGCTATCTTTCTACTCGTGGAAAAACTACCCTTATGATTCATCCTCTATTAACGTGTGACAAACATGTGACAACTATGAGGAGGAAATGTAAAAATTAAAAAACGACTAAATAAACATATATGTTTAGAAAAGATTTTTTTGTATAATAGGTTTAGAATGTCATATTGAGGGTATTTATCTTTGTGCCAGTTTAAAGATTTGTAAAAAGAATAACTTGACGCTGTAAATTGTCTATACAAATGTTTGACGTCTTTGTATAATAAGACGTAATCAAAGAAAATGACATTTTAAACATCTTAGTTCGTCATAGATCTCAAACTTGAAAGGAGAGGTCCGTTATATGGTTACATTATTAACATCACCTAGTTGTACATCATGCCGTAAAGCGAAAGCGTGGCTAGAAGAACATAATATCCCATTTGAGGAACGAAATATTTTTGCATCTCCACTTACTGTTGAAGAGGTAAAAGAAGTGGTGAGAATGACAGAGGACGGTACCGATGAAATCATTTCAACACGTTCGAAAGTTTTTCAAGAATTAAATGTTGAATTAGAATCGCTACCTTTACAAACGTTATTCAAAATTATTAGTGAAAACCCAGGCTTACTTCGTCGACCTATCATTTTTGATGAGAAACGATTGCAAGTAGGATATAATGACGCTGAAATCCGTCGTTTTCTCCCACGTAAAGTTCGTACGTTTCAATTACAAGAGGCACAGCGCCTAGTCAATTAATAAAAAACCCTTCTGCATATTTAAAGTAGAAGGGTTTTATTTTCTAAATAAAGAGATATTACCGTCAATAATTATAATGTAACTAATCGTATACTAAATTATTATAATTCATTAATTAGACTTAATTCGATATGCGCCTGCTATTAAGACAGCTACAATAACGAAAAGCTGAAAACTCATTGTGAAAATAGGGTGTTGAACGAACAATGGACTTAGCATTGCTTCATGGATAATCATTCGACTTGCAGTAAAAGCTAGAATTCCTGCACCTACGTAAATGATAATAGGAAAGCGATCAAAAGCTTTTAAAATCAATTTGCTCCCCCAAATGATGATGGGGACAGAAATAATCAAACCAATTAAAACAAGGGTGTGATTCCCGTGAGCTGCTCCTGCAACGGCAATGACATTATCAAAGCCCATGACGAGATCGGCAACGATAATCGCCTTTATGGCACTCCAAAGGTTTGTTCCCCCTTCAACTTTATGATCTTCTGCTTGATCTGATAATAAGGTATAAGCAATGTACACGAGTAGTGCGCCGCTAATAGCAAGAAGAAAAGGAACCTCAAGTAAATTTACAGCAACAACAGTAAGTGACATTCTCATAACGAGCGCTAAACAAATGCCTAGAATAATGGCTCGATTCCGAATTTCTTTTGGGAGGTTTCGACAAGCTAGTGCGACAACGATAGCATTGTCTCCACCTAAAATGATGTCAATTCCTATAATTGTAAAGAGAGAGAGGAGAAAATCCGTATCCATATTTTGCATCATCCTTCGGCATAAGACCATTATTTGTTTCATAATGGTCAAAGTTAATTCATACACATTGATCATAGAGATCATGCAGGAAGCTTGTCTGACCTTCTACTAAGAACATATATGGTTGATAAGTTAAAAATATGATGACAAAATTTATAGGCATATGTTTCCGTACTCCTGTTATAATGGATGGTAACACTGAATTTATTGAGATTTTATGAAAATCTGGTTTTTAAAATTTCCAATTTCAAAAGATTTATCATAAAATAGAAGTAAGCAGATTTCCTGTTTGAGAATTAATACTCATTGAAGGGAAGGGAATTTGTGTACTTGTAACGAAGTATTTGTGTATTACCTGTTACATTGACTAAGTAATTGAAGGGGGTTTATTAGCAAGTTCCTCATCAAGATTAAGTCTAGTGAACATTACCCGATTAGGAGGGAGAGCGAACATGGATATTGAACGCGTCAATGATACGACCATTAAATTTTTTATTACGTATACGGATATTGAGGATAGAGGCTTTGACCGCGATGAAATTTGGTACAATCGTGAGCGTGGAGAAGAGCTCTTCTTCGAAATGATGAATGAAGCAAATGATACAGATGATGAATTAGAGTTGGATGGACCTTTATGGATCCAGGTTCATGCATTAGATAAAGGATTAGAAATTGTTGTTACTAGAGGGCAAGTTTCTGATGGGAGTGTAAAACTGGAAATTCCCGTTACTGATAAAGAAACAGGTGAATCTAATCTAGTGGATTTAATGTCTGGTAATGATGAGGATGAGTTAGACCATACAAATGATCACCTTGAGATTGTCATTGGTTTTAGAGATTTTGAAGATGTAATCTCATTAAGTCATAATTTCTTTATCGATGATTTATACAATGAGCTCCATCATTTCGAAGGTACGTACTTTTTACATGTCCTATTTAATGATGAGAGTTACAATGAAGATGAACAAGATGACATGTTAAGTCAAATGCTTGAATATGGATATGAATCTGACATTTCGATTTATCGGCTGAAGGAATATGGAAAAGAGATTGTCAAGGAAAATGCTCTACCTGTAATTAGAAAGTCATTCTCTAAATAAGAAATAATTTTGTTGGTTTGAATGAATTGCAATGAAGGTATATATCTTATAAGGATAACCCTTAGGAACGATATATGCCCTGCAACAGGGGGGATCCTATGGGTCTCCCTTTTCTTGAGTTAAAAAAAAGATTGGTATACATGAATTTTTATGTATAAGCACTATATAGCTGAAATTCATTGAGTGGAGTGTCAGATGAAAAATCAATTAAATATACTCGTTTTTTTAGCTTCGCTTCTTGCGTTGCTTTATATGACAAGGATCTATTGGGAAGGTTGGGTTGTCGGAGCGTTAAGTGTTGCGTTTTCATTATCCGTCGTATTTATCGCAGTCGTCATTTTTTTTGAGAATCGACATCCAACAAAAACCCTTACGTGGTTGTTAGTTTTGGCTGCTTTTCCTTTAGTAGGATTTTTCTTTTATTTGTTATTTGGTCAAAACCAACGTAAAAATCGTTCTTTTTCTCTTAAGGCGATTCTTGATGAACAAGCTTTTCAAAAGATTGAGGGACAGAAACAAATAAATGAAGATCAAATAGAAAAGATGGGTGGGCATCAGCAATTACTCTTTCGATTAGCGCATAGATTAGGTAATAATCCGGTTTCATTTTCAACTGAAACGAAAGTACTTACTGACGGAAAGGAAACATTCGCCCATATTCTGCAAGCACTTAAACAAGCCGACCGACATATCCATTTAGAATATTATATTGTTCGTGATGATGAGCTTGGTCAAGAAGTAAAGGAAATTCTCATTCAAAAGGCCAAGGCTGGAGTAGAGGTTCGGTTTCTATATGATGCGGTGGGTAGCTGGAGACTTTCTAAAACGTTTATTCGAGAGTTACGAGAGGGAGGAGTTGAGATAACTGGATTTTCACCGGTTAAGTTGCCATTTTTAAATCATAAGATTAACTTTCGCAATCACCGGAAAATCATTGTCATTGACGGAGTTGTAGGCTTTGTAGGTGGGCTAAACATTGGCGATGAATATTTAGGTAGGCATTCTTATTTTGGTTACTGGAGAGATACTCATTTATTTGTTAGAGGGGAAGCTGTCCGGACATTGCAATTAATCTTTCTACAAGATTGGCATTATGAGACGGGAGAAACCATTTTAAACCCAACCTATTTATCTCCTGCGCTAACATCTGTACATGCAGATGGAGGTGTTCAAATGATTGCAAGTGGACCAGATACGCGTTGGGAAATCAATAAAAAATTGTTCTTCTCGATGATTACATCTGCAAAAAAAACAATATGGATTGCGAGCCCATACTTTATTCCCGATGATGATATATTAAGCGCTTTAAAGATTGCTGCGTTAAGTGGAATTGATGTAAGAATTCTCGTTCCTAATCGTCCAGACAAACGAATCGTGTTTCATGCCTCTCGTTCTTATTTTCCGGAGTTGCTTGAGGCGGGAGTGAAGGTTTATGAGTATAATCGAGGTTTTTTGCATAGCAAACTTATAATTGTTGATCATGAAATTGCCTCTATAGGAACATCGAATATGGATATGAGGAGCTTTCACTTGAACTTTGAAGTGAACGCATACCTATACCGTACAAAAAGTGTGACAAAGCTCGTAAGTGATTTTGTTTATGATCTAGAGCATTCAAATCAATTAAGCTATGATTTATTTAGAAATAGGTCTATTTTCTATCGAATTATTGAATCAACGTCAAGGTTGTTGTCACCTTTATTATAAAGTGCTTCGCACAGAAGTAATGAGTAGAGTTGTTGCAGTGCGGTTCCTATGTCCCGTACGCAGCGAGAGCAGCCCTTGTCCTACATAAAAGGGAAAGTATTAGATCATAGATTAAAAACAAAATCGTAATGGAAGTAACTGTTGCTATTTATTACGGTTTTGTTTTTTGTATTATTCCTTTATTCAATCAAACTATGACATGAGTGGATAAATGAGTAATCAAACGAGGCTGTTGATGCCCGAAATATGACAGGAAAAGAGAACGGGGGAAAAGCTTTTCTGTTGAATTTGAATAGAATTTCTTTTATTTCAAAAAAATGCAGGAATTTGTAAATTAAGCGCGAAATTAAAATTGAGCAATAATTGAAATGGAGGTAGATATATGTTTAACGCTAAGCTAGAAGATGGAACGGTTATCTCAATGGCTGATAGGTGGCACATTCATGAGTTAAAGGAATTACGTGACAAACGGACTTTCTACTGTCCTGCTTGTAAATCAGAAGTTCAATTAAAATTAGGAGAATCGAGGTTATGGCATTTTGCTCACCAAGCCAATGCTGCTTGTGACAAACTTCTAGAAAATGAGACATTGTATCATTTACTTGGGAAAAAACAGCTTTATGAATGGTTAAAGTCAATGAAGATAGAAGTTGCTATGGAAATGTACCTACCTATCATCAGGCAAAGACCAGATATTTTATTCCGCTACAATCAGTCAATCTATGCCTTGGAATTTCAATGTTCCCCCATTTCTACCGCACTTATAGAAGAACGTTCTAAAGGATACCTTCAATTAGGAATGGTACCTATTTGGATTCTTGGTGGAAATCGACTGAAACGAAAGGGCCCACATTTTTTTCAGATTGCAGCATTTGAATGGTTTGCAACTCGTATGACGGATCAACAACAACATTTGTTAACGTACTATTGTCCGGAGCAATCCCGTTTCGGAATCCTTCAACAGATTACTCCTTCATCGCCAACAAAAATATTAGCCTCTTACAAAGAAAAGCCAATTAAAACTACATCACTTCAAACGATTTTAACTCCAACAAATGAGGTTAACAGCACAATCTTTCACAAATGGCTCATCATCAAAAAGCATTGGCGTTATTATCATCCTACTCCTTATCCATCACGAACAGAAAAGGTAATTCAAAGGATTCTTTATAAACATCGGATCCCACCTAGCCTTTTCCCAATTGAAGCAGGCTGGCCTTCAAAATATTATTATCTAATTGCGACTTCTCCTTGTTATTGGCAAACCTTTCTCTTGTTAGAATGCCTTTCGCATCAACCTCTCAATCAACCATTCTCCTTACGAATCGTAACTCAATGCTTACAACAATCTATTGAAAAAGGTCTTTTTCTTCCAAGACACGTCGCTGGTAATGAAAACTGGACTTATTCTGTAAAAGGTTATCTTGAAATGCTTGTAAAAACTGGCTATTTGGAAAAAGTTCAGGCTAAACATGAACTTTTTAGAAGGATAAGAGAGAGGGTCAGTCCTACTACAGTAGAAGAGGCAGTTTCACTTGATCAGTCGTTATTTAAACGACTAACAGGTGATTTTATGAATGAAACGAATCTCGGACAGAATAAAGGAATAAGTATTGAAAGAACGAATATATAATAGTGTTAAATGAACCTGGAGGTGTAGAGCTTTTGTCAAAAAAATTACAAAAACGCGAAGATGTATCTGTTGAACAAACTTGGAATTTAGAAGATATCTTTTCAACAGATGAAGAATGGGAAAAAGAATTTAAAGAAATTCAAATTATGCTTCCTAATTTAGAGGCTTGTAAAGGTACATTAACTGACTCAGCTGTAACGTTATTTGATGCGCTAGAGAAACAAAACGGAATCACTGAAAGGCTTGGACGATTGTATACGTATGCCCATATGCGTTATGACCAAGATACAACGAATTCGTTTTACCAAGGATTAAATGACCGTGCTGCGAGTCTTGCTTCTCAAGTTGGACAAGTTGCTTCATTTATTATTCCTGAGCTTTTATCGATAGATGAATCAAAGATTGACCGTTTTATTAGCGAACATGATGGGTTGAAATTGTACAAGCAAATGTTTGCTGAGTTAAATGAACAACGAGCTCATGTGCTGTCAGAAAAGGAAGAGGCGATCTTGGCCCAGGCTAGTGAAGTTACAACTACTCCCAGTAATACATTTGGAATGCTAAATAATGCTGACTTGAAATTTCCTACGATCAAGGATGAGGACGGGGAAGAAGTAGAAGTTACTCACGGACGGTATATACGTTTTTTAGAAAGTAGTGACCGAAGAGTTCGTGAAGATGCATTTAAAGCTGTCTATAGTACGTATGATAAATACAAAAATACATTTGCCTCTACTCTTAGTGGGCAAGTAAAAAGCGATTTATTTTACGCGAATGTCAGGAAATATCAATCAGCGAGACAAGCTGCTTTAAGTAAAAATCACATTCCGGAAGTGGTTTATGACCAACTTGTTGAAACTGTGAATAATCGCTTAGAGCTCCTGCACCGTTACGTAAGACTTCGCAAAAAAGTACTAGGTGTCGATGAATTGCACATGTATGATCTTTATACACCGCTTGTGAAAGATGTAAAAATGGAAATTCCATATGAAAAAGCACAAGAGCTAGTACTTAAAGGTGTTGCTCCACTTGGAGAAGAGTATGGATCAATATTAAAAGAAGGTTTTGAAAAACGTTGGGTGGATGTGGAAGAAAATGTTGGCAAGCGCAGTGGTGCTTATTCCTCGGGGGCTTACGGAACTATGCCCTATATCTTAATGAATTGGCAAGATAATGTAAATAATCTTTTTACACTTGCTCATGAATTTGGTCATAGCTTACATAGTTATTACACTCGTAAGCATCAACCGTATTTATATGGCGATTATACAATTTTCGTTGCAGAGGTAGCATCAACAGTAAATGAAGCGTTGCTTAATGATTATTTGGTAAAGCATACAGATGACCCTAAAGAAAAACTATATCTTCTAAATCATTTCTTAGAAGGATTTAGAGGCACGGTTTTCCGTCAAACAATGTTTGCTGAATTTGAACAATTAATTCATGAAAAATCAGCTAGTGGAGAGGCACTAACACCAGAGTTATTAACGAGAACTTATTACGACTTAAATGTGAAATATTTTGGTAATGACCTGATTATTGATGAGGAAATTGGTTTAGAGTGGGCGAGGATCCCTCACTTTTACTATAATTTTTATGTCTTTCAATATGCTACTGGTTACAGTGCTGCGGCTGCATTATCAAAGCAAGTGCTAGAAGAAGGAGAATCTGCTGTTACGCGCTATCTGGATTTCTTAAAGGCGGGGAGTTCAGATTATCCGATAGAAGTATTGAAGCGTGCAGGCGTTGATATGACATCGTCAGACCCTATTGAACAAGCGTTAGATGTTTTTGAGAAAACTTTATCAGAGATGGAAGAGTTACTTGAATCATAATGTCTAAATGAGGTGTGTTCCCTTACTGCAACATTAAAGCCTGCTATAAGTCATATTAGCAGGCTTTAAAAATGTCTAATTCTTTCCCTGTCCAATTTTTAGCTAAATCCTTTAAAACGTCTTTGACTGGATAGGGGAGATAATGTAAATATGAGAGAACCGAGTAAAAGGGGGGTCGAGATCCATATGGGAAACACTCTCATTAAAGATAAAAAGAACAAGTAATAGCTAAAGAGCACGAAAAGTAGACCAATAATTATTTTTAGTCTAGTCAAACTAAGCCCTCCTTACAAACTTTTCTACCTTATTTTATGAAGGTATGTGCAAGCTTAGAAGGAAAGAAAATAGAAAAAGCTGTTGAATGTTCAACAGCTAAAGAGTAGTAATCATAACTACTTAGTAATATATCTCCAAAACACACCGTATTTCACAGGGACAGCTTCAACTTTTTGTTGGAGGACGAGTGCCTTTAACTGCTTCTCAGCTTCTTCTTCTGTCACGCTAAAAACAACAGAGACTTCGATCGTTGCTACAAATTCATATTGAGCCAAAAAAGCTTCTAATGTTAAAGTTTTCGAAGGTTCAGGTTTAAAACCAAGCATTTCTTCAATAATTTGTACATAGACTTTGTAAGGATAGTTTCCTGTTACTTTTATTCCATCGTCTTCAATATTCGCATTAAAAAATACAAAAGTAGGGACGACATCAACATCCATTTCATTTGTTGTCTTGATGTCGTGTTGTAGTGCTTTAGCGGCTGTTTTAGACGATAAATCATTTTTAAATTCTATTGGGTCTAATCCAGCTTTTTCTGCACAGTGTATTAACACACTTTCCTCTGTAATGTTTTGCTTGTTTAAAAATAGTGCCTCCCGCATCTTTCGTAAGAATCGTACACCAGCTTGCGGACCTTGTAGTTCGGCTGCTTTAATAGCAATTGATGCCAAATATGGGGATTGCCATTCATTTTCTAGCCAAACATCCCCATCACAAGACATCCCTGTTTTTGATGCGATTTCTTCCCAAATCGAAGCGATTGCTTCTTTTTTAGAAATAAGACCTTTATTTGTATTTTTGCAGACATTCCATGCCTGCAGTCGTCCCGCCACAAGAGTTCGAATTCGGAAATAGCTACCGTATTCAACTTGAAGTCTTTTTAATATCGGTTCAAAGGCCCAACAATCAGCACATAAAGGATCGATAAATGTGTACAATTCGATTGGTTTATGGCGCTTTTTTGAGTATTGCTGTTTTGGATCTAGACCACAAACGCCAAGTTGATTGTCACAAGTTGAAGGAGTATCTTTTTGGTTCAATGGTCATTCTCCTTTCTACGATGGTTGATTCACCATGTGGTGAGCGGTCATCGTTAAACGTTCCATCATATACTCTCTGATCAGTCCATGTACGTTAACCTCATCCATAGCACTATCCATACAATTCAACCAAGCTTCGGCATGTTTAGAAGTAATGGCAAATGGCATATGACGCGCTCTTAACATCGGATGGCCGTGCTCTTCTGAATAAAGAGAAGGACCACCGAGAAATTGTGTGAGAAACTGTTTTTGTTTTCTTGCTGTTTCCGTTAGGTCATCTGGAAATAATGGAGCAAGTTCAGGGTGATCAGATACTTTTTTGTAAAATGTATCAACTAATAAAGATAAGACATCTGCACCTAATGCATCATAAGGTGTTTGATTTTCCATACTAAAATTCTCCTCTATAGTTCAAGCGTCATGTGTAAAACTCTCCTCATATTGTAGCAACATGAGGCATGAACGGCAAATTTGGTGATCGAAATAGGAAAAAAGCTAACAAAATCGTTAGCTTTTTCGTGTTTGATTAAGGAGTAGGTTAAGATAACTAGAGAAACGACTGATCCTACCGGAAGTAATGTTTGTTACAAAATATTAATAGTACTATCGTTTGTTTTGTATTTTTATTGTTCGCCTCTAACTCATATAAGTATTATAGACGCGTGGGACGTAGGCTTGGGTTTCTTTAAAAGGTGGAATTCCACCATAGCGGTCGACATTTCCTGGACCGGCATTGTATGCTGCTAATGCGAGCCGAATGTCGCCACTGTATCGGTCTAACATTTGTCTTAAGTATTTTGCCCCGCCTTCAATGTTTTGCTTAGGATCATTACTGTTTTGTACTTGGAGCATTTTTGCAGTAGCGGGCATTAATTGCATTAATCCTGTTGCACCTGCATGACTTTTAGCATTCGGATTATAATTTGATTCATGTTTGATAACGGCATGAATTAGTTTAGGATCAAGGTTGTATTTCTTAGCAGCTGATTCTATAAATGGTAGAAACTTAACTTCGCGCTCAGACAGAGAACCACTCCAAGAGGTGTCTACGAGTGTAGAACGATTGGTACTACTACTGTTACTAGCTGTTTGAGCAAGAGCATTTTCAACTCGTGCTTTTATGGACGGATTAAGAAATAAGTCAAGTTTCTTAGGTTGATTCACCGTTTCTATTTGCAATCTTGTCATTTGTTCCTCTAAAAAGTCAGAAAACATGGATTGCATGATGCTTTGTTGATTTTTAGTAGCCTGAACTGTTTGCAAAGGTTGTCCGACGCGTTGCAGGAATGATAGGTCCAATCATAACACCTCCATGTACGATAACTTATGATGAAATTTGTCTAAAGGATAGTAATCGTTACAAACTATTCTTACGGTTAAAGAAGCGACGTACTTTGTTTTCTGTCGGGATAAGATCGAGCTGATAGGTTGTTAATAAGTTCTTTAATGTGTTCGTAGCATGCTCTTCTGATTTGCCTTCAAATTCAATTTCGTAATCAATTTGATCGAAATAACTACTTTGATCAAAACAAAGGTTGCCTTCTTCATATTCTACTTCAATTCGTTTCGTTGATAATGTCCCTACAAATTGTAATTCGTTCACTGGAATGCTGAGCAATTCAAGCTGTGCTTTAACTTGACCAGAAGGAAGCTTTCCTGTTTCTTTCGCTTGAATCCAAATGTCCTCACTTATTGTTTGATGAGTTTCTAGTTTGCCAACTTTATGTGGCTGCTTCAGTGTTAAGGTATAGGTTCGTGATTTCTCACGAATACGCAATCCAGATCCTGCTTCTTTTAACGAGAAGCTAGGTGTTTCAAAATAATGGTTATGTTGGAGAACTGCGTCTTCTTCTACTAATCGAAATGCCCTCAATAATTCATGATAAGACTGTTCTGTTATCATTGATTTTACTTCAATTTCAACTTCTTGTGACATTTATGACCATCCTTTTAATAAAATTGACAAATCCTTATTCTTTTCCCGTGGAATTCCTTTTCATTATAGCAGGTTACTACTACAATAGGCATTGATACGTATTTACATATGAACTATGTTAGAATAAAATGGTATCTTTGTAAGAACGCGATTGAATAGTTGGAGGGACATTATGAAGAAACTAACAGTAAATAAAATAATCATTGATAATGGATGTTATAAGGCTTACGTACAAGAAAATGTGGAGTTGGAGAAGGCTCAATCATTACAAGCGGGTAATCGAATGCTAGTAGATTCTGATGGGCTTGCTTTTGTTTATATTCTTGAAGATGATTCAGCATTTTATTATGTCAGTTTTCCGCAAGAAACATGGTCCAATTTAAAAGACAGTTACGAACAAACAGCTTCACTTATGCTTATCCTCGCAGAGGACATCGAAATTGAATTAACATCAATAAAAGAGGAGCTCTCTTTTCTAATTGAAAATATAGAGGGGAATAGCAACTACGGAGAAGAGATGGAAAGAGCTGTACAGGAGATCTTTAGTTAACGTACAAGTGAATTCATTTTTTTTTAGATAAGACGGACGGTGATTACATGAGTAACTGGAACATTTTCTTAACACCTTACCGGCAAGCTGTCGAGGAGTTGAAAATTAAGCTAAAAGGCATACGAGAACAATATCAGCAATCTTCAAAACACACTCCTATTGAGTTCGTTACAGGAAGGGTTAAACCGGTTTCGAGCATACTAGATAAGGCAAAGCGAAAAAACATTCCTTTAGATAAGTTGGAAGAAGGAATGCAAGATTTAGCAGGTGTTCGAATAGTGACACAATTTGTTGAAGATATTGAAACGGTTGTATCGCTTATTCGAACAAGAAAAGATTTTGAAATCATTGAAGAACGAGATTACATAATTGAAAAAAAGCCAAGTGGCTATCGATCTTATCACCTTGTACTTCGCTATCCGGTTCAAACAATTGAGGGAGAGAAGAAAATCTTAGTAGAATTACAAGTTCGAACGTTAGCGATGAATTTCTGGGCAACGATTGAACATTCATTAAATTACAAGTATAGTGGTGAAATTCCAGAGGACATTAAGATGAGATTGCAACGAGCGGCCGAAGCTGCATTTTTGCTAGATGAAGAAATGTCGATTATTCGTGATGAAGTAAGAGAAGCGCAAGAAATTATTACGAAGAAGCAAGAACAGGGTAGAAAGCTGTAGAGGAGGTAGTCCAATGAAGTTTACCGTAACATCTCGGGGGGATGATGTGTCGAATACGTTGCAGCAACGGATTAAGCGTTATTTACTGGACTTTGGCTTAACGCATGATGATACCAAACCTGAAATGGTTGTGACTGTTGGCGGTGATGGAACATTGTTACAAGCTTTCCATGATTACTGTGACCGTCTTGAGGATACGGCATTTGTAGGTATACATACTGGGCATCTAGGATTTTATGCTGATTGGGTTCCTGATGAAGTAGAAAAATTGGTGATTCATATTGCCAAGACACCTTATCAAATCGTAGAATATCCACTTCTTGAGGTGGTTATAAGGAAAGAAGGAGTAGCCAATTCTGAGAGACATCTTGCTTTAAATGAGTGTACAATTAAAAGTATAGGTGGCTCACTTGTCAGTCAAGTAGACATTAAAGGAGAACCATTTGAAGTGTTTCGTGGGGATGGATTGTGCATTTCTACACCTTCTGGAAGTACTGCGTATAATAAAGCGTTAGGTGGAGCGATATTGCATCCGTCCCTTTCTTCGATTCAAATTGCAGAAATGGCTTCTATTAATAATCGAGTTTATCGTACTGTCGGTTCGCCGCTAGTTTTGCCGCAGCACCATACGTCTTTGCTTAAGCCGTTAAATGATGTCGACATTCAAGTTACGGTAGATCATTATACGTTAGAACATAGCCGAATTAAATCATTGCAATGTCGTGTAGCGGAAGAAAAGATTCGGTTTGCTAGGTTCCGCCCATTCCCATTTTGGAAAAGAGTGAGGGAGTCTTTCATTCGTGAGTAAGTATCTTGCTACACTTAAGTGGGGGGTGGACGGTAGCTGGGATAATCAGTTGCTTCGCCTTTTTTTACGTGATTATTGTCAGATTTCCAAACGAGCCTTAGCAGACATAAAGTTTAACGGTGGCTTACTATTACAAAATGGGAATGAGGTTACTGTACGCACTTTAATTAAAGAAGGAGATGAGATTACTGTTTGTCTCCCTCAAGAAAAAGCAAGTTCATCATTACAACCAGAAAATCTAGAACTCGATATTGTTTTTGAAGATGAACATTTGCTTGTAATAAATAAGGTAGCAGGAATGCCGACAATTCCATCGCGTGAGCACCCAGTGCACACTCTAGCAAATGCTGTTTTAGGTTATTATGTAAAGAAATCGATTTGTGCAACATTTCACGCTGTTAACCGATTGGATAAAGATACATCTGGTCTTTTGATCGTTGCTAAACATCGACTTGCTCATGATCGACTTTCAAAGCTGCAGCAGGAAGGCCTTCTGAACAGATTTTATACAGCTATTGTTATGGGAAGAATAAAGGAAGGGAAAGGAACGATTAATGCTCCGATTGGCAGAATGTCAAATAGTATTATTACTCGTGAAGTAAGAACAGATGGAAAGCGTGCAATCACTCATTATATCGTTCGTTCAATTTCAGATCATATGACAGTTGTCGATATTAAATTAGAAACAGGTCGTACTCATCAAATTCGTGTTCATTTTTCGTACTTGGGTCATTCATTACTAGGAGATGAATTATACGGCGGAAGACGTGATATAATGAACCGTCAGGCGCTTCATTGTGGTCACATTCAATTTCAGCATCCTTTTTCACATAGAACGATTACTGTGACAAAAGGTCTACCAGCTGATATGCAAAACGTTTTGAAGAAATACTGAAGAAGTAATGACAGAATTATGAAAGAGTCTGACCTCTATTAAGTGAAGGACAGACTCTTCATTCAATCACTCTTTTTTTACAGTTTGAATCGTATATTCATCGATAAGTTCGTCTGTTGCATTATAAATTTGAACGGTGATAGCTTCAGTTAAATCATTTGGAGTAATGGTATTTTGTATTGAGAGGGTCTCCCCTATAAAAAACTCGATCCGCCGTTAAGTTGAAAAACCTCTGGTACCCCATGAGAATCTGAAAAGGTTAATTCGCGAAGCTCGCCTAAGGCAGTTTGAACGTTTTCATCCGTGAATAGGAATAATGCATAAAGATCCTTAGCAGGAAGCTCACCTTTATTAATGATTCGGATATACAGAGAAATCATTTCACGCTCTTCATCAAAAATGATATGGGTTCGTTCTTCATCAATTTCGATTGTAACCTCTGGTCCACATGCGGTTAAAACCGCAAGTAATAATGGTAAGATTATGTATTTCTTCATATGTTTCACCTCAGTTATCAAAAGATCGAAACTTTTCTTCTACGTATGGTTGAGAAGAGGGAACTTGAATAGTGTTCATTTCAGGATATTGAAGTGCTGTTAATGCACCACCAAAAACACAACCTGTATCAATATTTACAGAACGATTTACAAAACGAGGTTTTTTAACTGGAGTATGTCCATAAATGATCCAATCACATCCTTCATGCTTTTTTGCCCAATCAAGTCGCACTGGGGTTCCATCTGGATTCGTTTCCCCTGTAATATCACCGTAGAGTACAAATGACTTTACTCGCTTATTTGTTTTACCTATTAAATCGCTACGTATCCCAGCGTGCGCTATGATAATTTTCTTATTATCAAGAACATGGTAGAGGGGGGAACTGTCGACTAATGACATGAATTGATCGCGAACTTGTTCATACTCAATTTTGGGTAAGGAATTTAATTCTTTAACAGTTGTTTCGAGCCCATGTGTAATTTGGACGTTTCGTCCTAAAAAGTACCGATATAGTTTATCGCAATGGTTCCCTGGACAGTAATATGCAAGATTTTCCTCAACTAACGTAGCAACCTCTTTTATGACATTTATTGATTTGGGACCTCGATCAGTTAAGTCTCCAACAAACGCTAATTTCCTTCCGTCGGGATGTTGATAAAGCCCACTTTTTTGTGTATAACCTAGTTTAATAAAAAGGGTAATTAGTTCTTGATAACATCCATGAATATCGCCAATAATATCGAGTTTCATACATGTGTCTCCTCCTTCTGCTATTTAAATTGATCGTTCAAATAATAGCTTATCCAATGATTAAAATGCAATAACATCTTTAAAAAACTCATACTAACTGGGAACAATCATAGAATTCAAAGTGAAAGGGTTTTCAAAAGTATTTAACATTGACATCTTTACTCCCTGTTCTTTACTATTGATAGGATCGATTAAAAAAGGCAAAAGGCAATTGGGTTCTAGCTATCTAGAAACTAACTCGTGGCTTGATTTAACCCTGTTCTCATTGCTTAGAATTGGAAGATGAAAAAACAAAGGAGTGAAAGTTCAATGTTGCCACAACCTGTCACAAATCCAGTTCTTATTTTTGCTATGGCTATGGTTGTTTTCTTAGTGGCTCCTTTGATTATGGCAAAACTAAGAATTCCAGGAATCATTGGTTTTATTTTTGCTGGTGTCGTTATTGGACCTAATGGATTAGGTTTGTTAGATAGAGATCCAACGATTGTCTTACTAGGGACTGTCGGACTACTATATATTATTTTTATTGCTGGTCTAGAAATTGATTTAGAAGGGTTTAAGAAGTATCGAAATAGAAGTTTAACGTTTGGAACTCTTTCCTTTATTATTCCTTTTATCATAGGGACGTTCGGAGCCTACTATTTAGGGTATACAATTGCAGGTGCAATTTTGCTTGGGTCATTGCTTGGTTCGCATACGTTATTAGCGTATCCTATTGCAAGTAGACTTGGAATATCTAAAAATAAAGCGGTAACCACTTCCGTTGGTGGAACCATTATGACTGATACACTTGCTTTGCTTGTATTGGCAGTTGTAGCTGGTTCTACCCAAGGTGAACTTACGGCGAATTTTTGGTTTGTCTTGTTTGTTTCTCTCATTGTTTATGTGGCAGGTGTATTTATTATCGTGCCAATTGCTGCCAAATTTTTCTTTCGCACATTGAGCAGTGAAGGGACTCTAGAATACATTTTTGTTATGGCTGTTCTCTTTGTTTCTGCTTATTTTGCTACGGTTGCAGGTTTAGAACCAATTATCGGAGCGTTTTTAGCAGGACTTGCGTTAAATCGATTTATATTTGAGCAGAGTCCATTAATGAACCGAATTAAATTCATTGGGAACTCATTGTTTATTCCGTTTTTCTTGTTGTCAGTTGGTATGTTAATGGATCTTAGTATTTTGATATCAGACCCTTCGGCTTGGAAAAAGGCTACGCTAGTTGTTGCATTAGTTGTTATCGGGAAATTTTTAGCGACTTGGATAACGGGAAAAATTTACGATTATTCAGGAGAAGAAGTCAGGCTCATGTTTGGGTTAACCATTCCTCAAGCTGCTGCTACACTGGCTGCTACTCTCGTTGGGTTTGATCTTGGGTTGTTTGACCAAGCAACGGTTAATGCGATTATTGTCATGATTTTAGCTACGTGTATGATTGGACCGTACACAGTCGAGAAATTTGCGAGAATCATTGCGATGAAAGAAGAGCAAAAGCCTTATGAACCATCTTCTGCACCGGAGAGAGTCATTGTTCCGATAGCTAATCCACATACAATGGAATCATTGATGGATTTATCATTTATCATCAGAGGTCAATCTCCCGAGCCTCTTTACACACTATCTGTTGCCCAAGGAGGAAGAGAGGATTCCTCGGCTAAAATAGTAGAAGCAGAAAAAATACTCAGTCATGCAGTTACGTATGCTGCTGGTGCTGAAGTTCCAATACAAATGCTCACTCGGGTTGATACGAATATTACATCTGGAATGATTCGAGCAATGGAAGAGTCGAGAATTACAACAGCAGTTATTGGGTGGAACGGAAAACTCTCTACTCCACAAAAGATATTTGGTGGTCTCTTAGATCAAATGCTTGAGCGTACGACACAAATGGTCTTAGTTTCAAAGCTTGGTCATCCTTTAAATACGACTAAACGAATTGTTATTATCATTCCATCAGGTTTTGATCATAAGGCGGGTTATTATCAATCTGTTCAAACTGCAAAAAAAATGGCCAGTCAATTAGGGGCTCCAATTTCTTGTCTTGTTGTGAAAGATAATGTAGCTACTTACGAAAAAACCTTTAATAAAATCAAACCAGACGTAAAAGTAACCTTGACTAGTCTTGAATCATGGAACGAATGGCATAATACATATATACCGTTGCTTAGGTCTGATGACATCGTACTCGTTTTCAGTGCAAGAAGAGGTACAATTGCTTGGCACCCTCAGTTAGAACGATTGCCGCGAGTGTTAGCTCATTCAGGACCAGAAAGCTTTATCATGGTATATCCTCCTGAAACAGAAGAAGTCGATTTGCGTGGAACAAGAGGAACCGCGTTGCCAAAAACATTTCTATCTAATAGTTCGTATGAAGAATAAGAAGTGAGGGAGCCGAAAAAGGACAAAAACGGACCAATCGATGAAGGCAATGGCTACGCACGCTAAAAGGTCAAGATGAGAAAGACGATCATCTTGACCTTTTAAACCAAAGTAGCGGCTTCCCTCTTGTATGAATCATTCTGGATTAGGGGAGACTATTTGGAAAAGTTGGGAGTGTGTGATAGATGATGGACGATGTAATGGTTATTTGCCCTAATTGTCAGGACAAGAAGCCCATATCAAACTTATTAACTGCTCAGTCAAATCAAAATATCATTTATAAATGTGAAGCTTGCTTGTATGAACGAAAGAATATTCAGACAAAAAAGGGTTAAGAGGGTAGGGTGTTGAACCTATCCATCAGTAAGCTTGTGTGATATAATAATTAGTACTTGGTATTAATAACTACTCGTAATGGAGGGGAAAAAATGATTCAACTTTCTTTAGAGAATCGTACATACGTAGTAATGGGTGTCGCTAACAAACGTAGTATAGCTTGGGGAATCGCTCAGTCATTAGCAAATGCTGGTGCGAGGTTAATTTTTACATATGCAGGTGAAAGATTAGAAAAAAATGTCCGTCAACTTATGGAGACATTAGAGCGGAAAGATCATCTCATCCTACCTTGTGATGTTACAGATGATAAAGAAATTGCAAAAACATTCTCATCAATTAAAGAGGAAGTTGGGACGATTCATGGAATTGCTCATTGTATTGCTTTTGCTAATAAAGATGAGCTAGAAGGTGAGTATTTAAATACAACGCGTGAGGGGTTTTTGCTTGCTCACAATATTAGTGCGTATTCACTTACTGCTGTGGCAAAAGAAGCACGTTCGCTTATGACAGAAGGCGGCAGTATTGTTACTCTTACATATCTTGGTGGCGAGAAAGTCGTTCGCAATTATAATGTAATGGGTGTTGCAAAGGCTTCTTTAGATGCAAGTGTGAAGTATTTAGCGAATGATTTAGGGAAAGAAAGTATTCGAGTCAATGCGATCTCTGCAGGTCCAATTCGTACGTTAGCCGCTAAAGGGATTGGTGGATTTAACGATGTTCTAAAAGAAATCGAAGAACGAGCTCCGCTTCGTCGGACAACAACGCAAGAAGAGGTAGGGGATACGGCATTGTTCTTAATGAGTGATCTCTCGCGTGGGGTGACTGGTGAACTGCTTCATGTAGATAGTGGATTCAATATCTTGTCTATGTCTTAGTTCTTGTACAGAGAGTGATTTTACTTTTTGTTCTTTCTTAAATAAAAAATAGCCCTCTGATTAAAAAATCAGGGGGCTATTTTTTATTTAAGGGGATGAAACGAGGCATACTAAAAATTTCATGTAAACATACGTTTAATATCGTTGCTGTGAACTACCAAAAGCCTGCCCGAATATCCAAGGCCAAAATCCGCCTCCAGGGTAACCGCCACCTGGATAGCCGCCTCCTGGGTAGTAAGGTGGTCTTGGTCTTGGCGGTCTACCTGGACGAGGTGGAATTGGTCCATAGTAAGGAGCGATTCCGACTAAGTCACTATTATGGACTTGGATATATTGCGGTCGATAAGATGGTGCTCGGTAAATGAACATAGAGACCATACCAGTACGACGATTGTAATCAGTTATATATGCAGTAACCTCACCGTAATTGGGTATGGATGTTGTAACCCATTGATTTACATATTGAGATACGACAACAGGCGGTAGGTACTGAACTGATGGTTGTTGCGGACCGTACATAAGAAGTTCCTCCTTTTGCTCTTTAGATTCTCTTTATCCTATGGGAATTATGAAAGTAGGTGAATGTCCACTTTTGAGAAAAGTGTTGATACGTAATGAAGAAAATGAAAAAGCGAGTGTTTTAAAGCCTGCTACGAGTGGAGAGTTCTCGTAGCAGGCGTGAAACGTGCGGAGTTTATAGCATTGGAAGCAGTGTTTCTTTAGTGGGAAAGGTTATGAAGCCTGAAAGCAAGCCATGGTTTTAAATTGACAGGCTCTGAATGATAAATGGTTTGTTTTCTAATCGGGTGCTTTCTGTAATAAAGAGTAACTACATGTCCAGTAGGAATGCTTGAACTTAGATCACAAACAGTATGATCTACAATGTCTTCAAATTGGATTGCAGGATCAAGGATGTGCCTCTTGTCGTTTAAGAGCACCTTTAATGATTTGATGGTTTTAGGAACATTTGAGTTTTCGTTTGATTCAATTTCTTCTGTAACGGTTTGAAGGAGGTTCTGAAAATGACTCATTGCTTCTTCTAAGTTTTGAAATGCTTCTTTCAATTTCTGATCGGTTTGTTCCACATTCTTCACCTCTTTAAATAGACTATTTTGTTTAAAGATTGCGTACAGCATATCAGAGACTGTCTTCTTTAAGGGAATCCCTTGAATCCAGCCTTTAATTTCAGTCACCTTTTATATCTATGTGGCTTATCCACTTTTTATCATTTAAATTCTAATAATTGTATTCAATAAGTATCAGGAAAAAGATAATTTGGGATTAAAAAAGAACCGACCAAATGTGTGACTATTGGCAGGTTCTTCTATCATAATTAAAGATACAGAATTGAGTAATTAGGTTATTAATGACTACCTATATTATTGAAGTTTACTCTTCCCCCCATTCATCGAGAAATTGCTGGAGGAAGTTTTCTAAAAACTGATGACGGAGTTCAGCTCGTTTTTTTCCTTCTTGTGTATTCATTAATTCTTTTAGTTTTAAGAGCTTTTCATAAAAGTGTCCAATCGCACTTGAGCGGCCATTTCGGTATTCCTCAATTGTTAAATTTTCACGAACCGATAAGGTTGGATCGTACATAGGATCACCTTTACTACCTGCATAAATAAACGTTCTTGCAACTCCGATCGCTCCTATTGCATCAAGGCGATCAGCGTCTTGGACAACTTGCGCTTCCATCGTAGAGACTGGTTGGTTGGTGCCACCTTTAAAAGAAATCGTTGTAATAATTTCAATTATATGATCTCGTTGCTCTTTCGTTGTGCCAATTGAAATGAGCCAACCAGTTACATTTTTAAGTCCTTCCTCAATACTTGTGACTACTTTATCGTCAATTAAATCATGGAGGAGGGCGGCTAATACGACAATTAGCTCATCGGCACCTTCGATAGCAGCGATTTCTTTCGCTTGCTTTGTTACGCGACGAATATGGTACCAATCATGTCCTGTTCTTTCAGTTTCAAGTTGGGACTTCACCCATTTTTCTGTTTGTTCGATCATTTGTTTGTTCATTTATTTGCTCCTTTCCTCTCGAAGTTGTTTTGGCGCGATTCGGTGCACTTCTCTCACGAATCGAGAGCGAAAAGCTCTTTTGCCACGTCTCATAATCGGGACGGAAATTTTTAAATTTCTTTCAGCCCTAGTCATAGCTACATACATGAGACGACGCTCTTCTTCCAGTGGTTTGTCATCCCCTTCACGCCAAGCATCAAGAGCGTAATCATGGGGCAATCCACCTTCGACCGCACCTAGTATATAGACGTGTTTGAATTCAAGGCCCTTAGCGCGGTGGATTGTCATCAACTGTGTAGCGTTTTGGTTATTTTTTTGATAACGAATTTCTTCATACTTAATGGTCATATGATCAATGTAATCTAAAAAGTCCTGAATGGTAGGATGTAGTTTTGCAGCCACTTTTAAATCACGAACATCGTCTGAACCACGTTCCATCTTATTGCCTTCATTGCCCTGCTTTTTCACATAGTCACTAAATCCCATTTCTTGTTCAATGAAAGCAATGGCATCCACTGGAGATTTTGTTTTTAACTGTTTAAATTTTTCCGGCATTGTCGATAGTTTTTTCGATTGAAATGGTTGAAGCCCCTGAATCTGTGGCAATGCTTCAACGAATGTGCAATCTTGTGTGATGCTATTCGCCTTTACTTCCTGGATAACTTGTTGTTTTAAAAACAAGGCCCCGAGTAAATCACTTAACGCAGTCGCGTCGTCTGGATTTTGAGCTAGACGTAAATAAGCGAGAACTTTTCTTACTGATTTTCGACGGTAAAAGGATTCTCCATCTGCATCTAATTGAAAAGGAATGCTAGATGAAACGAATCGTTCAATTAGAGCTCTGGCTGAACTATTTGTTCGAAATAAAATAGCAAAGTCAGAGGGGGATTCGCCAGCTTCAAGCTGTTTTTTGATATCGGTCACGATCATCGTTGCTTCTTCCTCTTCATCAAAAGGATAAAAAAGCAGTGGGGCCTCATTCGAAGAAGTTTGGGCATGTAATTGTTTTGAATATCGTGTGCGATTCGTTGCAATGACATTATTTGCTGAAGAGACGATCTCATGGTTGGAGCGATAATTCTCATCTAATACAACCATTTTTGTATTAGAAAACCGTTCCTTAAAGGTAAGAATATAAGATGGATCACTACCTCTAAATGCATAGATAGACTGGTCATCATCGCCAACGACACATAAATTCTTTGTCCGCTCACTTAGCATCGTGATAAGTTCAACTTGTACTTTATTGATATCTTGAAATTCATCTACGGATACATAAGCAAATCGTTGCTGATATCGTTTTAACAGTCTAGGATTATTCATTAACAATTCGTACAAGCCGAGTAACATATCATCAAAGTCGAATAAATTCTTGGCAAGTCTCATCTGTTCATAACGTTTATACAAATAAGCGACGTGCTCTTCCCACTTATCTTTTGTCTTCACTTGATCAGGGGATAGAAGATGATTTTTCCACCAACTAATTTGGGTTAAAGCTTGATCAAAGGCAAATTCCTTCTCATCAATATCAATTTCCCTACCAGCTTCTTTAATCATCGCTTGTCGTTGCCATTCTTGCTTCAATAAATTGGATGGAGCCCATTGTTCCGGTTCATGATGCATAAGCATCTTATAAAAAATACTATGAAAAGTGCCTATTACTAACTGATTAAGGACAGCTGGTTGAATTTCAGGATATGTTCGCATCCGCTCTTTCATTTCTTTAGCAGCTTTTGCTGTGAACGTAACAAGAATCATTTCTTTTGCGGAGTAATTTAACTCCGTCAGCATATAAGCAGTTCTAGTCGTAAGAACGCGTGTTTTTCCACTTCCAGCACCAGCTAATATAAGAAGCGGTCCTTCGGTTGATTGAACGGCTTCCCACTGATTGTTGTCTAGGAAAATACCGCTTTGCGCTAAAGTGTGTCGATATCCATTTTGGCCTACATTAGTAGGAAGCTGTCTTGGTGCAAATGCTGGAATTGCTTTTACGAATTCAGGTTCCTTCCAACTTTCATTTTCTTGATCTGAGGATGACGTAATTGTTCTTTTCTTAGGCATTTGGAATCCTGCGATAGATGTTTGTGGTTCATCATCTTTTGTTGTTGGTTGTTGCATCTTTTTTTCCATTAGTTGAGCTGTTTCCAGACATTCTTTATTTGCTTGCAAATGAATGAATGTTGGAGGAGTGAGGATGCCAAGCTCCATTCGTAGAGGTGAATGACAATGTATACAAGTGACCTCTTGTCGAATACTAGCCATATACAATTGTTGCCATTTCTCACGCTCACAGCTAGGAAGGTGAATGAGCTTGTCTTGGTGATAAGCCACTTGCATGATAGGGTCTCCTCTCGTCTATATATCTTGTCCTATCGTAGCAAATTTTGGCGCGGATGTGTGTTTCTTTTCATAATAAAAGAAGGAAATAAAAAAGAAAACTTGAAAGGATGAAGTGAGATGTTATCATTTTTTATTTTAGGGATTGTCGTTACAATTAGTGCCATTGCTTATTTTGCTTTTGGTTGGATAGAACACGGGCAGTTTCTCTATGCGCCATTTATTGCAGCTATCGTTGGCTTAAACTTTTTATTTATTAGTTCTGTGCAAGTAAGACGAGAACGATCAGAAAGAGAGGGAGGAAGACGAACTTCATGAAGTGGTTGAAGACAATAGTCCTCATATCTATTATACCGAACTCGATGTTAATGAACTTGTATAAGAGGCAATAATAGAATAAGGCATCATGGTAAAAAAATGTTTAAAAAAGTGGAAACATTCTAGAACGTTAATTTAAACAAAAAAGTCAAAAGTTGAAAAGGGTTCGGAAACTGTTGCTAAAAAAATCATGAAGATGATTTTCGTTGTGTTCGAACATAAGGTTGACGTGTTATGCTCTTTCCGCGTACATCTTCAAGATCAGATGTACAGCTAGGGCATCTAGTCGCTTTGTAGGCGATAGACTGACAACAATAAGGACATACTTTCGTTTTCATATTCATGAGAGGGTCTTCTTCTGGTCTTCTTATTCGGTTGATTTGTCTAACAAATAAGAAAAGAACGAATGCTACGATTAGAAAATGAACGGCGTGATTTAAGAAGACACCATAATTCAGCATTGGAATTCCTGCTTCCTGAGCCTCCACAAATGTATCGAAATGACGATCGGATAAATTAATATATAAATTGGAGAAGTCTACTTGTCCAAATAACAGGCTAAAGGGCGGCATAATAATATCGTCAACAAATGATTCTACAATCTTAGCAAATGTCGTGCCAATGATAACTCCTATACTCATGTCTATGACGTTACCTCTAACTGCAAATTCTTTAAATTCACTAAAAAGCTTCAATTTATCACCCTCTTTGCTTCGTAGTAACAACCCTATGCAAGAGGAAATGAATTATGCTAATGAAAAAAGAAACGAGCAAAGTGTTGTGTGCACTTAACTCGTTTCTTTGGTACTGGGCTAGCTGGATTCGAACCAACGCATGACGGAGTCAAAGTCCGATGCCTTACCGCTTGGCTATAGCCCATCGATATTTTTTATTGTGACCAATCGATTAAAAATTATGCAACAAATTTTTAATGAATAATTTGAATCAATTGGAGGGGGAATGATGTATCTAAAATATAATGTAACCGAATTGAAAATTTTCATTCAAGAAAAAGGATTTTTTTTATTTTTGTTGAATTTTTTATATTTAGATAAGTGAGTGGTAAACCTTACTTAAAGAAAAAGAGGTGGTAGATGTTGTATGAGATTGAACAGTATAGCAAACAGCTACTTAATGAAGCTGTAAAAATGAAAGTTACAGATCTGCATTTTATTCCTGAAGAGGAGTTCTTTTTAGTATTATATCGCTTGAATGGACGAATCGAGAGTTGGCGAAGGTTGCCTTTGAAAATGGCAGAAAGATTAATAAGCCATTTTAAGTATCGATCTGGTATGGATATAGGTGAACGGCGTAAGCCCCAAAGTGCTTCAATGGTACACGAGAAAAAAGGATTAGTATATTCCCTCAGGTTATCTACACTTCCCACTAGAAATAAGGAAAGCTTAGTCATACGTTTACTTCCCAATTTTACTACTCAATCATTATCAACCTTATCAATTATCCCTAACAAATCTAAAATTCTTCATTCAGTCTCATCATTAACTCATGGTCTCTGCTTGCTATCAGGACCAACAGGGTCAGGTAAGACGACAACACTCTATACAATTGTCGACCAAATTATCCAAGAGGGTGGAAAGTCTGTTATTTCAATTGAGGATCCAGTAGAAAGGTACATTCCCAATTCAATCCAAGTAGAAGTGAATCCCAAAAATGGTATGACGTTTGATGCCATTCTTAAAGCCTCGTTAAGGCATGATCCAGATGTGATTTTAATTGGAGAAATTCGAGACGAAGAAACAGCGGCACTTTCTATTAGAGCTTCGCTTACTGGTCACGTTGTCCTTGCTACTGTTCATTCTGATAGTTGTTTTTCTGCTTTAATGAGAATGTTAGATCTTGGTGTTTCGCGTTTTGATCTTATAGAATGCTGTAAAATTGTCCTTTCTCAACGAATTATTACTACTAAATGTTCTTTGTGTGAACGTATGTGTCATCCTTTTTGTGAGCGAGAACGGCATATGTCTAGAGCAGCATTATATGAAGTATTAAAAGGAGATGCACTTAGACAATCGATAACCAATGAAAAAAGACTCATTGATCATCCGTTTGTATTAGAGGCAAAAAAAGCATGGGCACTTGGTTATATAGAAGAGAAAGAGGTGTTGAAATTTGTTTCTAATTCTTTCTAAAACACAGTCTCGTAAGCAACATCTTCAAAATGTAGCTTCGTCATTTATTCGTATAGGTCGCTTACTTGAGCAAGGGTATCCACTTGAAGCAGCTCTGAGATTTGTTCAACTACATGTAATCCAAACAACAAGCGATCAAATTGATGAAGTATTAGTAAATCTAAAAGAGGGGCATTCCGTTCATGAGGCGTTCCGATCTTTTGATATTCCGGCAAGTATTAAATCGTTTCTGTATTTTTATGATCATCAAGGAAATTTAGCGCAAGGGTTTACTCATGCTGGAACATTGTTAGTTCAAAGACAGAAAGTTTTAGCGGATATATCGAAACTCCTAAGGTATCCTCTTGTTTTAATCTTCTTTTGTGCGCTTGTTTTGTTATTAATGTTTCAATTTGTTATTCCTCATTTTCGTTCTTTTTTTACAATGATGAACGATACCCCACCATTATTAACACAAGTCTTTTTCTCCTTTGTGAACCACCTGCCCTATATTGTTGGGGGATGTCTTGTAATTCTTGTTCCTCTCATTCTTTATTTAATTGTTAAATTCCAAAAGTTGTCGCCATACCAAAGAACGATGAAGCTTATGTCTGTTCCTTTTTGTAACGGGTATGTTAAAACTGTAATTACGTATATTTTTGCTTTGCAACTAGGGAAATTTATTAGTACTGGTATGTCTTTGCAACAATCGTTATTGCAATTTCAAAAACAAGATTATCTTCCGTTTCTTCAACAAGAATGCATACAGATCTCACATGAACTACATCAAGGGCAATCGTTTCAAGAGATCTTATATAATAAAGTGTATTTACGTACTGAATTAACGTATGTTGTTGACAATGGTGAGAGAACTGGTTATTTAGGGAATGATCTTGAGCAATATAGTGAGATTTTATTTCTGGAACTTGAGGAAGACTTAAAGAAGGGGTTCCGCCTCGTACAACCGATTCTATTTTTATTTGTTGGAGGGTTTGTCTTTTTATTATTCCTTGCAACGATGCTGCCTCTTTTCCAAATGGTAGGATCACTTTAAGTTTATATGAAAGGTTTCTTTGAAGTGCTCGACCTTCGCTAATGTGTGATAGGTCGGCCTTTTTTTGTTTATCAATAAATTTTCTTAAAAAAATTATAAAAAAGGTTGCATGTTTTGATTTTTATGTGGTATATTATTATTCGTCGCTGATGAGCGGCAAACATTTTTTTGAAAAATGATCTTGACTTTATCTTTTGATTGATGTTAAGATGTAAAAGTTGCTGTTGAAACAGTTCTTTGAAAACTGAACAAAAGCCAAGCGAAATAGAGAAACGTGTTTTCTCGTCAATTAAATCCTATCATTCGATAGGTTGAAATAACTTAGTATCGTTAGCGATACATTTTGAGCGAA
>NZ_JAXBLX010000052.1:0-31159 GCF_037027555.1 Halalkalibacter kiskunsagensis
GTGAAGGGAGTCGAACCCCCACGTCATAAGACACTAGATCCTAAGTCTAGCGCGTCTGCCAATTCCGCCACACCCGCGTATAAATGGTATTTCTCTAAAAATACCTTAAATGGTGAGCCATGAAGGATTCGAACCTTCGACCCTCTGATTAAAAGTCAGATGCTCTACCAACTGAGCTAATGGCTCTTAAAAAAATGGTGGCTCAGGACGGAATCGAACCGCCGACACATGGATTTTCAGTCCATTGCTCTACCGACTGAGCTACTGAGCCAACTTTTAAATTTAAATGGCGGTCCGGACGGGACTCGAACCCGCGACCTCCTGCGTGACAGGCAGGCATTCTAACCAACTGAACTACCGGACCAATGGTATTGCGGGGGACGGATTTGAACCGCCGACCTTCGGGTTATGAGCCCGACGAGCTACCAGACTGCTCCACCCCGCGTCGTTTTAAAGTAAACGGATGATGTTGTTTCAATGAAGTTGTCTCTTCCTCTACTAGTTACGCTTCGAAGTGTATGCGTCGAGACATGTCGATGTTTATTCGACGATGTTTCACTCCATGCTCCACCCCGCGTCGTTACAAGAACATTTATGGTGGAGGATGACGGGATCGAACCGCCGACCCCCTGCTTGTAAGGCAGGTGCTCTCCCAGCTGAGCTAATCCTCCAATTTATAAAATGGTGACCCGTACGGGATTCGAACCCGTGTTACCGCCGTGAAAGGGCGGTGTCTTAACCGCTTGACCAACGGGCCAAAAATATGGCTCCACAGGTAGGACTCGAACCTACGACCGATCGGTTAACAGCCGATAGCTCTACCACTGAGCTACTGTGGAACATGAATGGTGGGCCTAAGTGGACTCGAACCACCGACCTCACGCTTATCAGGCGTGCGCTCTAACCAGCTGAGCTATAGGCCCCAATAATTATTGGAGCGGGTGATGAGAATCGAACTCACATCATCAGCTTGGAAGGCTGAGGTTTTACCACTAAACTACACCCGCATATTCGTAATGGTCGGGAAGACAGGATTTGAACCTGCGACCCCCTGGTCCCAAACCAGGTGCTCTACCAAGCTGAGCCACTTCCCGGTATAGATGGTGCGCCCTGAGAGATTCGAACTCCCGACTTTTTGATTCGAAGTCAAACACTCTATCCAGCTGAGCTAAGGGCGCATGAGTTTTTTGTACCAAGGGTTGGATTGAGTTATTCCCCCGTCAAATGTCCTTGGTGGATCCTGTAGGACTCGAACCTACGACCGATCGGTTATGAGCCGACTGCTCTGACCAACTGAGCTAAGGATCCAATTTAAAATAGCGGCGGAGGGAGTCGAACCCACGACCTCACGGGTATGAACCGTACGCTCTAGCCAGCTGAGCTACACCGCCATAACATTATATTGGTGGAGCCTAGCGGGATCGAACCGCTGACCTCCTGCGTGCAAGGCAGGCGCTCTCCCAGCTGAGCTAAGGCCCCAATATATATATAATAGAAGATTACCAATATCCTCATATAAAGAAGGAAACAAGTAACTCCCCTCTTCCTGCCAAAAAATATGATAGTAATTTAACTTATCTCTACCACTATGCTTTTCCCGGCTCAGATTTACTACTTTACCATAAGATAATTCAAATAACAATAGTAGGTTGGAATTTTTTTGTCCTAGCCCCATTAGTCGATTTAGTAAATAGGAATCGTTTGGCAAGGTGATACAATGTATGAATCGTTTCGTGAGGACTATTTACGTACCGAATCAGTCGTCATCTATGATCTAATTGTAAAAACAGATTGTAATAACGGTTTCAGACATTATTACATCCCACGAACGAAGGAATGGTAGTTTAGTATACAACAAATACGAGGCCACCTATACCGTTGACTATGAAAATGATCAAATGAAGCTAACATCTTGGATTAGCGAAATGATTCACTAACTATATGAAATGAATAAACGTCTGTTCAGGGAAAAAACAAATTCACTCTCCCAACACCAAGAAATGCCTGCCACATGACAACTGTGGCAGGCACCTACATTAAATTCGCTGAATCACAAATTCAAATTCCATATCTTCATTTGATTTAATCAAATGCTCGTCATGTACCGGAGCGCCCCAGCTATCGTCTCCACCTACACCCATTTGTTTACCTGCTATCGTTACAACGGTGTAATGGATATTTGGCAGCTCATAATGATGATTGGCATTCTCTAATTCAAAAGCAGTATATGGAGAGAAATTACATTCCACCGGCTTATTCACAGAGGAGATTTTAATGCCTTGTCCCTCCATATTTGTCAGGTTTACTCTACGTACTCCAGTGCGGTTACCAGACTCTTGTGGCATGATATAACTAGCTAAATTGTCCTTCACCGTATTTTTGAATGTACCTAGTCTTGCCCCCATAGACCGGTCAGAGTAATTCTCTTCTGGTCCCATAGCATACCAATCCAATTGATCATAATCTGCTGAAACCTTAAAAGATATAGCGAATATTGGCATCTGTGGCAAGTCCGCCGCAGCGCCGTGATAAGATGACTTGACCGTAATGCTTCCATCCAGCTTAACCGAATAGGCAATCTTAACCTTAATATCATTATTAATCGACAATCGATAAGTAAAAGCAACCGTCACGTGGCCACTCTCTTCCTCCACATCCACTCCCACACACTTTCGCGCAAGACTCGCTGTGTACCAACACCCTGAATGAAATCCTTGAGAAAAGCCTCGATCATTATCCGTAGTAGCTCTCCAAAACAACGGTGCAGGAGGAATTTCTATCATTTCCTTCCCTCCGTACTTAATGGAAATTAAGCTGCCTACTTGTTTAGAGAACAAGATACTGAAATCAGAACCGTGTACTCCAATATTTACATCACCATGGACAACCCGCATATTCCCGTTACCAGTAGCAGATGTTGGCGTTACCACATCTTCTATACTCTCGTTAAAAATATGTTGTCCGAATGCTACCTCATGTTTCACTTTGGCACATGCCGTATCCTCTTTCAGCGTAAATGCGACATGGACACAGTATTCTCCTGGCGCCCCCATTACATCGGCAGGCCAATCAAATTGGACTTCTCCCTCACTTTGCGGAGCTACAGCAACTTCAGTCGTACCGCTGTAAAACACCTTACCATCGAGATACAAGGTGTACTCTAAATGATAATGACTTGTATCAATAAAAAGATTATCATTTCGTACCTTCACACGATCTTGACCAACGTCTAGTTTTAGATTCTGATACAAGAATTTCACTTCCTGCATTTTGGGTGTTACCACTCGGTTTGCGTATACAATTCCATTCCCACAGAAGTGATAATCTGTAGGGCGATCCCCAAAGTCTCCACCAAATGCTTGAAATTCCTGACCATACCGATCCTTTTTTACAAGTGTTTGGTCCATGTAATCCCAAATAAAGCCACCTTGATACATAGGATACTTTTGCTCAAGGTCTGTATATTTGTACATACCACCGACGGAATTCCCCATTGCGTGCATATATTCACAGCTAATATACGGCTTATCCGGATCGTTAGTTAAGTACTCCTCAATGTCTGCCGGTTTAGCGTACATGCGGCTTTCTATATCACTCGTATCATTGTACTCACGATCATAGAATACACCCTCATAGTGAACGAGGCGACTTGGGTCAGCAGACTTAAAATATTTGCTTACATTAAGTATAACTTCACCAGCGTAAGACTCATTCCCACAAGACCAGATTAAAATAGATGGATGGTTCTTATCCCGTTCCACCATAGATATGGCTCTGTCCATCACAATGTCTTGCCATTCAGGCTTATTTCCTGGCACATTCCAAGATGGCTCAACGGCACCCATTTTTTGCCACGAACCATGCGTTTCTAAGTTCATTTCATCAATCACATATACACCATATTCATCACACAACTCATACCAATAGCTTTGATTCGGATAGTGGGATGTACGAACAGCATTAATGTTATTTTGTTTCAATGTCTTAATATCCCAAAGCATATCTTCCTTCGTAATCGTCCGACCAGTGCGACAGTTAAATTCATGACGATTTACACCTTTAAAAACAATGCGCTCACCATTTAAATACATGATCTTATCTTTCAGTTCAAATTTTCGAAAGCCAACCTTTTGTGGAATCACCTCTACCAAGCTACCAGACTCGTTATATACTTGAACATATAATGTATACAAATATGGATGTTCTGCACTCCATAATTTGGGCCCTTCTGCAGGTATGGAGAGAGTCCACTTTTCATCATCGGAAGCCTTAGCATTGCCACGAGCTACTTCATGTCCTTTTGCATCATACAACTCAGCCACTACCTTCGTGCCACTAGGGGCAGGAGAAAGGAACGTTAGATCAGCCTCTAGTGTGCCACTATCATATGACGGACTCAGCTTTGTACGAACATGCACATCATAGACATGAATTTCCGGTACAGTGTAAAGATAAACATCCCGAAAAATCCCTGAGAATCTCCAGAAGTCCTGGTCCTCTAGCCAGCTACCAGTACTTCGTTGGAATACTTCAACTGCCAATTTGTTTTCCCCGTCAACAAGATAAGGAGTTAAATCAAACTCAGCTGGGGTAAAGCTGTCTTCACTATATCCTATAAATTCTCCATTCACCCATACATAAAAAGCTGATTCTACTCCTTGAAAGGAGATATGTACACGCTTACCATTTTTCATATTTTCAGGCAAATGAAAATGTTTTACGTAGCTTCCCACTTGGTTTTTATCGATAGGAATTTCGGGTGGACGAATGTCATTATGACCGTCCCACGGGTACATCGTGTTTACATATTGCGGGGCTCCATACCCTTGAAGCTGAATGTGGCCAGGCACGGAAATATCTCCCCATCCAGCACACTGAAAATCAAGCTCATAAAATTTCTCAGGACGATTTGCCGCATTAACAGCATAATGAAATTTCCAACTCCCGTTCAAATCATGTCTTAATGCCATTGAATCGCTAGTCGTTGCTTCCTTCATTGATTCAAAATAAAGATGATCCGAATGGGCCGGAAGACGATTTACTGCAAATTTAGTTAGATCTGTTAACCATTGAATACTAGGCTTTGTTGTCATATTTACTAAACACACCCTTATTAAAAAATATTCATCGAGACACTGAGTCAGGTTGTTTTTCTGACTTTTTCAGTGCCTTTATTACTATCCTTTGACTGATCCCATCATACCAGCAACGAAGTGTTTCTGCATAAGGAAGAAGATGAAAGCTGTCGGTAGCGTTGCAATAACAATTGCTGTCATAATGACTCCAAAATCAGGTGAATAACTCGATCCTAGGTTCGAGATAAGCAATGGGATCGTCATTTTATCTGGAGACTGTAACACAACTAATGGCCACAAATAGTTATTCCAGCTAGCCATAAACGTAATAATGGCCGCCGCTGCATAGGTTGTTTTCATAGTTGGAACGTAAATTCTAAAAAACACTCCAATTTCTGTTAACCCATCAATCCGTCCAGCCTCAAGCAATTCCTTAGGGAACATTTTCGTGCTTTGGCGGAAGAAAAAGATGAGAAAGGCCGTTGTAAGTGTAGGCAAAACAACTGATGCCAGTGTATTAATGCCAATGAAAGGAACCGCTTGGGAAAACCCAGCAAACATACGAAACAGTGGTACCATTAAAGCTGCAAAAGGGATCATCATCGATAGTAGTAAAATATTAAATACAACATCTGTTGACTTACTTCGATAGATTTCAAATCCGTACCCTGCTAAAGATGCTATGAGAAGAGAAAGAACCGTTGTTGAAATTGATATCTTTGCAGAATTCATTAAAGACGGTACGAGATTAACTGACGCTAGTAAATTTTGAAAGTTTTCCAAGAGGTGCGTTCCAGGTAATAATCTACCTTTTGTCACATCCACCGATCTATTGGTGGCACTAACGATCATCCACAAGAATGGGAAAATAGAGACGATAGAAGCTCCCGTTAGAAACGCATAGATGAATATTCGTTTAAGTTTAGCCATTTTTATCACCTGCTACTTTGAACTGAATGATAGAGAAAAAGACAATCATAACTACAATTGCGTACGAGACTGTCGCCGCATAACCAAAATCCGGTGTATATTCAAATGAAAGATTATAAATGTATTGAGAAATGGTGAGGGTTGCATTTCCTGGTCCTCCACCTGTAATATTCATAACTTCATCAAATAATTGAAGGGTACCAATGGTCGAAACGATGGAAGTAAATAAGATAATCGGCTTCAGCATCGGTATTGTGATTTTAAAGAACTGCTGGAAAGCATTTGCCCCATCAATCTTTGCCGCTTCATAAATAGAGTTATCAATGTTTTGAAGAGCAGATAAGTAAAAAATCATGTTGTAGCCTGTCCAACGCCATGTGATGGCAATAATGATTGTTATTTTTGCCCAGAAAGGATCTGTCATCCACTGAATAGGCTGGGAAATGATCGCCAAGTTCATGAGCATGATATTAACTAACCCGTCTGAGCCAAACAAATATTTAAAAATAACGGAATAAGCAACCAACGAGGTTACACACGGCAAAAAGATTGCTGTACGGTAAAAACCTTTAAACTTTAGTTTTTTATCATTCAATAAAACAGAGATGATTAAAGCAAAAATAATCATTGCTGGCACTTGAACAAGAAGAAAGATGACTGTATTTCTAACGGCTGCATGGAAGGTAGGATCTCCAAATAAACGCCGATAATTATCTAATCCAACGTATTGCAGGTTGACCCCTGCCCCCGATTGAAAAGACAACAATAGGGCTTGAACCATTGGGTAAAAGTAAAATAAGCTAATAAGAAAAACAGACAAGCCGATAAAAGACCAGCGGATAATAGCCTTTTTTGTTTGAAGACTATTTCTTGATTTTTTTTGTGGAACCGGAAGATCGGGCTTCTTCGGTTCAATATCCTGATTTTCCTTCGTCATTGCTGGAATCATAAAGTCACTCCTTACCTTTCTATAAAAGAAAAGAGCTTCGGAGCAACACACCTGATGCACCAAATCGATCCCATCGCTACGGAATTGGCGAATCTGGCGAGTTGCCGAGGCCCAATCTCTTATTTTCTTAATAGAATAGATGCCTAGACTTAGTAGGTGGACAATTATTTAATTTGTGCTTCTGCTTGTTTTTGAGCATCTGAAAGAACGCTATCAATATCTTTTCCCTTGAGGTAATTCTGCATTTCTACAACTAAAATGTCTTCAATGGCATAGGTGTGTAATCCATAGTTCACTTGTGGAATTGCTTCAGACCATTTAGAGAAATCAGCAAGAATTTGTTGACCTCCAAAGAATTCATCTTCCACCAAATAAGCCTCCCCTTCAGAAGCAGGGTTGTACGTACCCATTGCACCAATTTCTGTTACGAAATTTTGGTACAGTTCGACATTTGATCCGAACGTTTTTGCTAAGAAATCAACAGCATGTTCCGCTCCATCGATATCAAGGACGTACCATGAGCTACCACCTAGGTTGGAAGCGTTAACAGAATTAGGCATATCAGGAATTCTAGGCTGTGCAACAACCGCCCAATTTCCAGATTGAGATTCTTCTGCTTTTACAGAAGGTGTGATCCAGTTACCTGTCACTACTGATGCAACGTCTCCGCTATTAAATCCTGCTAAGAGTTGACTCCAGTCAGAAACTGGTTTCACTAAATCAGAATCGATCAATTCTTTGTATACAGCAAAGGCTTCTTTCAGTTCTTCGTTGCCCTCTAAATTAGGGGTTGTCCCATCTTCTTTCAAATACCATGAACCACTCGATTGAATCATCATTCGAATAAGACCTAGATCATTTGGATCAAGTGTAATCATGTGCTTTCCTGTTGCTTCTTTTACTTTTTTACCGATTTCAATGTACTCATTCCAATCGATATCAGTAACATCATCTACTGTATATCCTGCTTGCTCTAAATAATCTGTTCGTACATACATTCCTGTAACCCCAGTGTCAAATGGGAGTCCGTAGTTATCCTCACCAACACTAGTTGGAGCAATTTTATATTGCGCAAAATCACTTGTGTCAAAAGAACCAGTTAATTTGTGGAATGAATCTGGATACGCTTGAAGGAAGCTTTGTGCACGGTAATCTTCAATTAACACAATATTAGGTAATCCTGTTGTCGTTCCAGAGCTTAGGCTTGTGTTTAACTTTTGGATAATATCATTTTGAGCATGTTCAATAATTTCAATTTCAAGATCAGCATTTTCAGAAGCATAAGCCTCTTTCGCCAAGTTCATAGCCTTAATATTAAAGTTCGGATCCCATGCCCAGACTGTAATTTTTTCTACTTCTTCTCCAGAAGCTGCATCGTTTGATCCAGATGAACAGGCAGCCAACATCATGAAACTTACTAAAAACAATCCAATCACTATTTGTTTCAATTTACTTCCCCCCGCGTCTTAGTAATTTTAATTTTGTAAGCGGTTTCTCTTACAATATTCATGTTATCACCTGCCTGAATACTTCTGTTAGGACGATCTATTCATATATTTGTGATATTTTTATATTTTTCTTTTTTAGTGTTTATTAGATTTGTATTATTTTTGGATTTTATAATAATTTTTATCCTTCGTCCGTTGGAAGGGTGATTCTGACCTTAGTCCCTTCTCCTAACTCGCTCGTTATCGTCACACTATATGGCTCACCATAGATGATTTGAATACGATCATGAACATTTCGTACACCAATACCACTAAAAAGCTGCTGGTTACGCTTCGTATTCGGTAATTTACTTTCGTTTGACACTTCCATTCCATCCCCGTTATCTGCAATTTCACAAATTAGCATATCCCCTTCTTGCCATATGAGAACATTAATGTATCCCTCCACCTTGTGGTTAAAAGCATGAAAAAAGGAATTTTCAACGAAAGGTTGGAGTATAAGCTTTGGAATACGATAGTCCACACAATTGGGATCTACGAAATAATGAACCTTAATTCGATTTCCATAACGTTTTTGATTAATAAACACGTAGTTTTTTAAGTTATCTAATTCTTGATTGACTGTTATTGTTTCACTCACTTGACCAATGGTGTTTTGTAAGAGAGAGATCAGTGCATTTATTGTCTTAGCAGAGTCATCTTTATCCCCTTGTTGTACCATAAATTTGATGGAGGCAAGAGTATTGTATAAAAAGTGAGGATTAATCTGTTGCTGAAGTGCAGCAAGCTCAGCTTTCCGTTTTTGCTTTTGCGAAAGGACAAGCTGATCCACATACTCATGTAACTCATCGAGCATGTCGTTGAAGGCATTCCCTATTTGTTTCGTTTCATACATACCTGAGACGGAAACGTACTGGTGAAACTGTTGTTTCGGTACATTTTCAATTTGTTTTACTAGATTGGATAACGAATTTGTCATTTTTCGAGAGATGAAAAATACAATAATCAGTGCGATGAAAACAATGCCCATACTTATAAGGAAGATGGCCTTTTTATCTATGAAGTTTCCAATTGCCGTTTTTTTATCAATTAGATTTAATAAATACATATCGTAATTAGGGAGGTATTGTGACAAAACAATATAGTCATCCCCCATAAAATTAGCATTAATATGGTCTTCTGATTCTTGTGCAAGCCTTACTGCATAACCAAGAAGGTCTTCTGCTTCTTCCCCAATCAGCTCCGTCCGATTACTAGACACGATAACACTCGAATTGTTAAGAACAAACACATCATTACCCGGACTTGTAAAACCAGTATAGAACTGTCTAAATTCACTTTCTTTAATGGCAAAATACATGACACCATTTATGTTTCCCGACATCCGTTCCATAAAGGCTCTAGAAGCGACAATATAATTGTCCTCCATCAAAACGGACTCACCCTTATGGTTGTAGGAATGATATTTCAGCCACTTCGGTTCATTAAGTGTGGCAATGGTTATGACATTATTTTCTAATTCTTCATCTGTTATAGGCCAAAAAGTACGATGATCCGTAGCATACGTCATACCGTTGTTGCCCATTACCATAATTCCTACCTCATAGGCACCAAAAGTGGATTTTATTTGTTCCATCTGAACATTCAGGTCATAGTAAACTCTCATCAATTCGGCATTTGTATAATCTTCTGTAAGAATACGCTTCATCGTATTATTTTGTAATAGATTGTTTGATGCGCTGACAACAGAGTAATTAAAAGACTCAAAGCTTTCCTTTATCTGGTTGACTACTTTTGAATTTGTAATGCTAAACGTTTCAACGAAGAAGTTCTCTGACATGCGAACTGTAGTCCAAGTGATAATAACTGTTACGCTAATAATGCTAATAACCGTAATGAGGAACATAATACTGAACATACCACTATACTTTAAACGACCTAGTATTTTTCTCATAAAAAACATCTCATCTCTTATCTCAATTGTTGTTTTCTTCGGTATTGGCTTGGAGACATACCAGTTATTTTCTTAAAAACCTTGCAGAAATAACTATGATCCGAATAACCAACCTTACTGCCTATTTCCGAAATAGCTGATGAATTTTCAGCTAAAAGCTTTGACGCTTCTTCAATTCGAATCTTATTTAAATATTCAATAAAACTTTCTTTATTATTTGTTGCAAAATAGTTCGATAGATAGGATGGATTAAAATGAAAATGTTTTGCCACTTCTGTTAGGGTGATTGGCTCTGTGTAATGTTTGGCAATATACTGCATGATCATCTTCATATTTGGATTCCCAGTTTGATTTTTGCTTAAAGCAATTTGTTTTTTCGCGCCCAAAAGAAAATCGTTCCACTCTTGCAGAACCTCTCTAGCATTTTCTGCCTCATCTATTGATCTAAAATAAGTATATTTCGCTTTATCCAACTCGTTCATATCGTAATTCAAATTGCTAAGAAGGATGGTGATGTTAAAAATAATGTTATTGAAAAAGGATTTAAACTCGTACACATCCGTCGTATAACAGCTAGAAAAAGATGATACATGCTCCTCTAAATAAGTAAAGGCTGACTCAAACTGCCCTCTTTTAAACTCACTTGTAAACCAATCCAAGTTAAAGCTCTCGCACGTTGACAATTGATTCATTAGGTCTTCATGACTCAAAAATGGCAGGTCTGGAAAATAGAATTTATACTTCAACAAATTCAAGAGATCCTCATTATAAGCAGTTGCTAAATCGTTAATAGTAGTAAACTCCTTTGACAGTGTAAAAGAGGTACCCTTCTTTGAGGCCGCTAGTTTTTTTGTGAATGTACTCACATTAGAGACCTCATCTTTGTCCATGTTGAGAAGGAATACAAGAAAGTACTTCTCAGGTCTAAAGGAGTGAAATTGAATTTTGCTTAGGTGAAGACTTAGTTCTTTTTCTATTTCCTCTTGCTTATCAGAAATATAAATAGACATTTCATTAGATAGATGATTTTCAAATTTCACACCTACTAAACAATAGTGGTCATAGGGGAAAGATTGGGATAGGAGTTCCGACACATGATCGACCTCATAACCAGAAATCAATTTGATAATGATTTGCTCCATTGATAAATTGGTGTCTAGCACCTTATCTGCTAATTGAAAATCAGGCATTCTGCTCACTGCTTTTTTTAACGCATCTAAAAGGATTTGTCCATCAAGCTTCGGCTTTAAAATATAGTCAACGACGCCACTTTGGAAAGTGGATCGTACGTAGTCAAATTCTCCAAAACTACTTAGAATGATGACCTCAATATGTGGATACTTCGCCTTCACGCCCCTCGTCAATTCTTCCCCATCCATAATAGGCATCACAATGTCAGTAATGACTATGTGCGGATCAGTAGCTGAAATGAGCTCTAAGGCTTCTTGTCCGTTCGAGGCCTCCCCGACAACTTGAAAGCCTTCCTGTTCCCAATTTATATAATGCTTAATCCCTTGTCTTATCAATAATTCATCGTCAACAATAATTACCCTACATAATTCTTCGTGTATCAATGTGCTCACTCCTTATTGTGGCGACGCTTTCTTAATATATAGGAATATTATAAACCTTTGGCGAATTTTTGTTGAATACATTTAATGGAAAACGGTGAAATCAAGGTTCTTTTGAAAGTTAACTTTAAGTACGTAGATAAAGGAAAAAGATAAAAAAAAAGAAATAGCGCTTACAACAAACTTCGAGTGGTGACAGGCACTCAAACCAAATGTAAAATGAAATAGATGTATACTTACGACTAGGGAGACTACCAAAAATGACGTTTCGATTAGAGTTATATAGAAGCTTGAAAGACCCAGATACAAAATTTCATCAGTTGAAAATTGCGGAAGTAGTACCTATTAGTCTTGGAAAAATCTCTTTCATTTTATTTCTAAGTTTGATTGTCTCTTGTATTCAAGCCTACTTTGCATTGAGTACAGCAAGTCTTTCTCATTTAATAGCCGACTATTCGGCGAGTGAATTTGAATTAGCGAAATTACTAATAGGTTTCGGTGGGATCATAGATGCTATCGTCTCTCCTCTCACCTATCTATTGTTTACAAGTGTTTGGTTTTGGATATTTCTTGATAACGTACGTTTCCGCCAATCATTTGTAGTAAATACAATTAGTGTCTTTATCTTCACGATTGGCAAAGTTATCTTACTCCCCTTTGAAATATGGCTTGGAGTTAATTCAGTCACATCTCCCTTTGCCTTAGGTGTAGTGACACACCTTTTTACGATGAAAGAATACCTGATCTATTTCTTTGGACACCTATCAGTATTTTTACTATGGTCTATAATCATTCAAATTTATGCATTTCAAAGATTAGCTACGAATAGAAAAGTAATCATTGTCCTTGTTACTGTATCTGTACACTTAATAATCATACTATTTGCAGTATTTCTTCAATATTTAGTAAACTTTTTTACTCTTAATTGATTGGTGGGAAAACATTGTGAAAGCTTGGAAAAAATATAGTTTAGTCCTCTTATGTAGCGCCCTCTTTACCGTAAATATCTTTTTAATTATAAATAGCGAAAAGAACATTTCCCGCTTACAAATCATCGATCAACTGACATCACCATTAGAAGTCGATATCGTTCAATCGATTGAAAAGCCAGCTATCATTTCCTCCACAAATGAGAAGCATATCTATTACAATGAAAATCTTGGTTCAATGGGTGAGCTATATGTTGAAGACGAGCAAGAAGTTCAACTTGGTGACCTATTATTTACATACAATAATATCGATTTAGATTCTGCTAAAAGAGAAATCGAATTAAAGATAGAACAAATTGATTTACGTTCTGCTCAATTATCAGCAGAAATTGATTTACTTTATGCCCAACTACTAGAAGAAAGCAACACCCCTACAAGTACAAGCATCACAGAAACCGAAACAAATGAAGAGAAAGTAGATACTAATACGAGGCAGTATGAAAAAGAAATCCTAGAGAAGCAGCATCAAATCGAAGGTCTTCAGTTGGAACGAGGAAACTACCAACAATCTCTTTTGACAGTAAGTGAAAAAGAGCAAGAATTACAGATCACAAGTCCTGTTACAGGCATCGTTAAAGAAATCAGCACAAATAGAAACGAACCATTTATCACAATTTTATCTACCCCTCTAGTAGCTAAAGGAGAGTTAACAGAAACAGAATTACAAGAAACAAATGAAGGAATGAGCGTAGAAGTTTTCTATCATGATGAAGAACCTATTGACAGTTCAATATCACAAATTTCAAACCTCCCTTCACAAGAGCCTACTCTTGAAAAAGAAACAACCTATCCATTTATCGTGGACATCAATAACGAAGAGAATGGATTTAAAGTTGGTTACCATGTAGATGTAAGGATTATTCAAAATGAAATTCCAAATGCGCTAACGGTTCCACCACACTCCTTGCTATCGGAGGAAGAAGAATGTTTCGTATTAGTTGTTCAAGAAGGACACGTTGAAAAAAGAAACATCACTTTAGGGATGGATACGACCAAAATAAAGCAGGTAACAAATGGCCTCGCTACCGCTGATTTACTTGTTGCTGATCCCACTACTATCACCTGGGACAATCCGTTTGTAACTACATTAAAGCTAGAAGAACTAGAAACATCAGCACTTTCATCCTTTAGAAAGCAAGCAATCGCAAAGCTTATGTTACAAGGGTTTGTTCAATAGAATAGTTTTTGAGTCATAACACTTTAGCCCGGTAACGTTTCATTCGTTACCGGGTTAATGATTGTCTTCATAATATCCCCCAAGCCAGAATACAATTTGATACAACCCTAGAAGAGCTTAGGAGGAACTCCCATGCGAAGGCAACGATCGCCATTCATTATCATCATTCCGGTCATTTTCATTGTCGTCTTACTCATTTTTATGCTTATGCCCTCTGAGACGAACCAAGCTAAGAAAGTCGTCAATCAATTTTATAAGTATGAACAAAAAGCTGAATTTGGTTCCTCTTGGGAGCTGTTTCATCCAGAAATGAAAAATAAATTTTCTAAATCAGCTTATATGCAAGATCGGGTTCATACGTTTATGGGGCATTTTGGAGCAGAAACGTTTACCTTTTCGAAAACGAGACCGAAAAAGATCAAAAACTGGAAGATGACGAAGGAATCTGACCCAATCGAAGTATATGAAATTGTTGTAACGAAAGATTATAAGGGGAAATATGGCCATTTCACCTTTGCTCAATATGTATATGTGTCACTAGATGAAGAGCAGCCAAATATTCTTTGGGATTATAAAGAATAATCAGCATCGACAAAAACGCTGACTCTCAATATGTATATTTCACTTTACCATCACTACTGGTGAACAGGAATCGAAATTATACTACTGATCTCCCCGTACTAATAGCCCCTCTTTCCTAGCAAAACACTAAGAAAGAGGAGCTTGAGCTTATATTCCTATGAACCAAACAGGTGATTCAACAAACTTCGGGCAGTGCCAGGCACCTCGTTCACCAACGGATCAAATCCACTAATCCGCGATTCAACTACATCGCCGTCACGAATGACGACTGGACCAGGGGTGCCGGTCAAAATGATGTCTCCGGGAAGTAATGTCATGACTTTAGAGTGAAAGGCGACAAGATATGAAGGATTGTACCTCATATTAGCAACCGTATTCTGATGTGCCACTGTCCCATTTAACACTGTTGAAACTTCTAAAGTAAGGACATCATCGCACTCATCGATCATTAAATAAGGTCCAAAACTGAAAAAGGTATCAAAACTCTTGGCACGCGTTAAGTAGCGTTCGTTTTCGGCATGAATATCCGCCTCGGTCATATCTAAAGCCGCTGTATACCCGAGCACATAGTCACAAGCCTCATCTTCTTCGATATTCGAGCATGTCTTTCCAATGATAATGGCTAGCTCCGCTTCTGCTGTCGTATTGGTTGAGCCTTTTGGAATGCGGATCGCATCTTCCGTTCCAATGATACTTGTATCAGGTTTCATAAAACTAACAGGGTCACAATATATCTCACTTTGATTCGGCCGTTCAGGCAAGTAATTGATTCCGACACCCCAAATTTTCCGTGGGCGTCGATACAACGGGGCAAACTTTGCTTCTTTCAAAGGAATGGTCTCAAACGAGCGTAGACGTTCCGTTCCTCCATCTTTATACCACTTAATAAAATCATCGATATGGCCATCTTCAATCATCCCCAGAAGATCCGTTTTCCACCTTTTCCTCTCGATGATCGTAATTAATTCAATTAAGACAAGTCCACCCTCTGTGGCAACGGCCGCTTTTTCTTGATCATTTACGATTACTGTCGCTAGTTTCATAAACTCCCCCCTGAATTTATCGTTTCTTGCTTCGTTGGTTGTTTAATATGATTTTTCACCCAATCCAATAATCGTAAATCTTGCCCAGGGCCCGCCATGACAGAGAAACCAACCGGAACTCCGTCAATCTCCATTAATGGAAGAGACATCTGCGGAAAACCTGTTAAGCCGCTAATGCATGTCATTTGCAATGTTTTTGTTCGTTGTTCTTCGAGACCTTCTCCTTCTGTCTGTAATAAAGGTGCGACCCCTGGAGAGGTTGGCATCACTAAGATCCCGTCGTCACCAAGTAGCTCAAGCACGCTCTTTTTGAGTTCTGTTCTTTTCAATTGCGCTTGTTCCGCCGCTTCTTTTGTGACAGTACTAGCCCATGTAAATCGATCAGCAATGTCTGGACCAAAGCGTGGATTCACTTCTTCAATCCACTTACCATGAGACTTCCACACACCGTACCCTTGAAGCGTTCGAAACGTAGTGAACCACTCTTGCAAGCCACCATCAGCAAGCGTAATCGCTTTAACCTGGGCAATGGATCGTTCGAATTGCCCGACAAGCGTTACAAACTGCTCCTTTACAGATTCATCTACAAGGGCAAGAATATCTTCTGGAATAATCACTTTTGAAAAAGGTTTCTTATTTTCCTCTTGATCTAGTAATTGGGCACCAACTACATATAACAATTCTGACGTTCTAGCCATCCAGCCAACGGTATCATAGTAGCTTGCTAGCGGAATGACCCCTTCCATCGACACCGTATCATGCGTTGGTCGAAACCCGTAAATCCCGCAATAACTTGACGGAATTCTGACAGACCCTCCTGTATCGGTCCCAATCGCAAAGTCGACAAGCTCGGCTGCGACAGCGACGGCCGAACCACTTGAAGAGCCGCCAGGAATTCTCTCAGGTGCTTTCGGATTCACTGGTGTTCCGTAATGAAAATTTTCGCCATTTAAACTAAACATTAATTCATCTGTATGAGTGGTGCCGACTAACTCTGCTCCTTCATTTAGTAATCTATCTATTACTTTTGCATGAGCGGTGGCAGGAAGATGGGTTTGTTCCCAATCAGGATTGCCAGCTCCCGCCACAAATCCTTTTACATGAAATACATCCTTTGCAGCAAACGACAAACCACTTAACTTCCCTTTATTTGAAGCACCTACCTTTGCATCCTTTTGTTTAAACGCATTCCACTGATCGTTCATTTGAACGCCTCCTCGTTTTAAGTTCAATAAATCTATTTAATCATTTTTCTTTTGTTTACCTGCACAGGTCGAACGGTTATTCCTTTGTCCTGTCGCATTTTTCGTAACTTTAGAGCAACTTGTAATTCTAAACTGCTTTCTGGGTTCTCGAGTTCAATGTTTAATAAGGCGGAAATCTTTTCGATTCGATACACAATCGTATTGTAGTGGGTAAATAATTTATCTGCTGTTGCTCTTATATTTCGGTTTGATTGAAAATACACTTCAAGCGTTTCGATATATTCCTCCCCTTTTTTTTTGTGTCGTTCCAACGGTCCTACTAACTCGTCTAGATAATCATCTACTTCTTTTGTTTGAGGCAACAAATACAATAATCGAAAAAGGTGCAGATCTTTAAATGTAATGATTCGTTCTGGGAACGCAAATTTCTCACTAATCGTTTTTACATTGATCGCACGTTGATAACTGGTCATAATATTTTCCATTAAATGTACCGGATCACCGACACATAATACGTAATTGGGCTGTTGCTTTTTGAAGACGTGAAATTTCTCTAATTCTGTCTGAATTGTTTTAATCGTTTGTTGCAGAAGTGCTTTTGATTTCTCGACCGCAACTAAAACAAATTCACCATGTAACGTTGTACTTAGTAGCTGGCCTGATATCGTACTCGATAAATTTTTCATAAAGTAATGAAACTCTTCTTTCGTTTGAAACCCTTTCTTTTCTTCTGAAGCAATAATGATGACTTGAAACCATTTATTGTGTAAATCTAATTCAAATGAACTCGTTCGGATTTCCAAGTCTCGATTCGTTAATACATCTCCTATGAGCAAATCCTGAATAAATTGGTTCAAATACTTGTGCTCAATTTTCTTTCGAGCAGCTTTATTCGCTAACTCCATGTTTAGCAATGAGCTAACCTTTTCAATCGTTAGACAATCCACTTCTGTTAACTTGTAATTCGTTTCAATACAAGCAATAAAAGGAATATAGCTTAATAAGCCTTCAACCGTTAACGGCGTAGAGTAACAACGAAACGATTCATCTCTCATTTTGATCGTAGCTATCCCAATTCCCGTCTTCGATTCAATGTCTTGAGCAACTTTAAAAACTTCGCCCGAATCTAGCACTTCTTCTAATAAAGGCGCGATAATATTTCCATCTAGGTCATAGACCATAATCGAGTTACCCATTAACTTCTCTAATTGGTAAATCACGTCGCTAATATCATTGCCTTGCATCACTTGGATCGAAAACTCTTGGACGCGGTTATATAACGTGATTAAATGCTCCGATTCCTTATTAAAAATTTCCTCCATGGCGACCCGAACAACATCAGAAAAAATAGCATTTGGGGGAATTTCCACAACTGGGAAATGTAACTCATTTGCTTTCTTAATTAAACTCTCAGGAATAGAAGGAATAAATCTCTTCACCTTAATCCCAATTCCCGCCACATTTTTCTCTTGCAACTTCTCGATTAACAGAGCAAATTCCTCAGGGGTGTCACGAAACGGATAACCATTTGTCATAATGAACTCATCAGCTCTCACCCAATCGAGTATGTCTGGTCCACCAATGATATTGATTCGACTAATCAGTTTATCTGTATTAGTATCGCCAGCAACTACCTCCGACCCTTTCATTGGCGCAAGCTGTAACAGTTCATTAAGACTGAGACCTCTTTTTTCTGCTTCTTCTGTCATTGTCATCCTCTCCTAAAAAAGGCTCTCATCGCGGATTTTGAAAAAGCTAAAAGTCGACTTTTCCTTTGCCTCTTCAATAAGCAGGTTTCAAACTGACTGTCTCATCTCTTTCATAGACTGGCTTCCCGCCCACGACAACGAATTCTCTCGGGGGAGCAGCGGCAACGGCATGTTCCAAATTCATCGCAGACACTAACAGAAAGTCGGCTAAATCGCCGACTTTCGGTACAAGCGATTTCTTCGTTGTAAATTGATACGAATCAAGTAGCTGTTTGTCTTCAATCCAACCGAAGCGCTCGGCCAAACGGCTCGTGCGTTTTAACATATCGCCATCTCCAAAAGGAGACCATGAATCAAGAATATTGTCTGTTCCCAATCTGACATCAACCCCAAGTGTTGCTAGCTTAGGGACATTTGGCATCGGACGATCAATCGGAACATTACTAATAATAGAAACCCCTTGCTCCCTTAACCTCATTCCAAGCTCCATCGACTCAGCTTCTGTAATTTGACCAAGACAGTACGCATGGCCTACAGCTACCTGTCCTTGTAAGTTCGCTTGCTCTGCACAATCAATCATTCGATCAATTGTATAAACACCTAAATGTCCTGGATCATGCAAATGGATATCGACACCTTTGTTAAAGGTAGTCGCAAGTCCAAACACTTCATCCAAACAAGCTTCAATTTTGTGGTCTAACCCACCAGGATCAACAGCACCAACAAGGTCAGCACCAAGTCGCATCGCTTCTCTCATCACCTCACTCGAACCGGAGCGAAGAAGACCTTGCTGCGGAAAAGCCACAATTTCAAATTCCATCTTCCCCTTAAATTCCTCTTTCACTTGCAAGACCGCTTCTAAATGCTTGAGACCAATCATAGGGTCTATGTCTACATGTGTACGAATGTTTGTCGTTCCACAGCTTAACATCAGGTTCAGTAACGTTCGCGCCCGTTCAAGTACACTCCCTTGTAAGCTCGTCAACAATTCCTTTTCACGACGCAAGTGATTCGGCAATGAATCAATCGCTTTACGTGATTTCCACATTTCTCCAATAAAGTGCTTATCCAAATGGCAGTGCATATCAGATAGTGTAGGCATATACAACAACCCGTCTGCATTCCACCCTTTTTCACCCATCGCTAACCTCGTATTGTCTTGTTCTACTTTTGTAAACAACCCGTTTTCTATTTCGAGCCTATATAAATGCGCTCCAATCCGCACTTGTTTCCATTTTATCTTCATTGATCGCGTACCTCCTATATTGAGGCTACTACTGAAAAAGGTTGATTTTCGAGGGCACTGAGCGTAGCTGTTACCGCTTCCTCGATGGACTTTTTCGTGGCCTTGTATCAAGTTGTCATTCTTTCTTCCACGTAACTTGTGACCTGTATGGTTGATTTTGCAACGAGCTTGCCTTTTTTGTACACTCGTTCTCGTTCAGGCCTTGTATATAGCAGTGTTCGTACATCGTTTACAGAACAGACAACTAAGTCGGCATCCGCTCCGATTTTTACGCCATAATGCTGAAAACCAAGAGAAGCCGCGGCGTTAGTTGTCACCATCTCAATTAGTTTCAACGCATCTTGTTCACTTCCCATATGACTCGTTTGTGCCAACAAGAACCCAATGTCAAGCGGATCCGCTGTTCCAAATGGGGTAAAGGCATTTTGAATATTGTTGCTGCCGTACACTACATTCGCTTTGTGATCCAATAGAAGTTGAACCGGCGTTAGTCCTCTTCTTACACACTCGTTATCTCCGCGGCCATTCAAATACAAATCCGTTGCTGGAAGCGAAATAACATGAATCCCAGCTCGAGCAATGTCAGCAGCAATTTCTGCTGCTTGCCCTCTTTCAACAGAACCAAGAGACGTCAAATGGCCGACAGCTACACGATTTTGCATGCCAAACGTTTTCGTGAAACGGATCACATCCAAAATCGCTAATTCTTCCGGTCGATCGGAAAAGTCGACGTGCAAATCAACTGGTTTGTTATGTTTCTCTGCTAAACGAAACACAAAGTCAAGATGCTCTTCTACATCACGGTCGTTATACGTAATCCCGCCGACTACATCCGCCCCCATCACCATCGCCTGCTCCATTAACCGCGCTGTTTGATCATCGTTAAAAATTCCTTCTTGAGGGAATGCCACAATTTGAAGGTCGATGCTATCTTTTACTCGTTCTTTTAACGCAAGCGTCGTTTCTAAACCAACCAACTGACTAATCGGATCAATTTCAACATGGCAACGCATTTTTGTCACACCGCGGTTTACAGCCTGACGAATGACTTGAAGCGAGCGCTTTTCTATATCTACTGCTGTATAGCCATGCTTCAATTCAGTCGTTTTCTCAATCGCATCACGCAACGTCGTCACATCTCCAGGCAACCGATCCAACAAATAAGCTTTGTCCAAGTGAATATGACTTTCGACCAATCCCGGAAGCAATAAGTTCCCACCTAGATCGATGATTTCTTTTGCATCAGTGTGCCTGCCATCATGTTCTTCTATATACGTAATTTTTCCGTTTTTCACACCAATATCGATCAATGTGTTGAATGTCGGATTTTTACAACATGTAAACAATAGATCCATACACTTTCAGCTCTTTTCTAAATAAAAATCTGTTACATAACCAATCCATTTCTCACTTGTTGTTATTGCACCGAAATGTCTTGCGAAGTTTTTGATAGAGGCTTGATATACATCTTCATAGGCACATGTTGTTGCACCTTCAACTAAGACTACATGAAAGTCTTTCTCGTGAGCTGCGCGTGCTGTTGATTCGACACATACATTTGTATTGATCCCGGTTAACACTAACGTTTCAATCTGTAATTCGTTTAAGTAGATTTCTAGATTGTCATTCACAAACGCACTGTAGCGGTGCTTTTGAAACCTTTTCTCATTTTCTTGTGGGATTAGACGGCCATATGGTTGAACACCCCATGTTCCAGCGCGGCAGCTATTAGGGTGATTCCTTGCAACTCTTCGTTGTTTCCAAGCAGCTTCACCGTCATTTTCCTCATTGTGCTCCATCGTGATAAAGACAACTGGAATCTTGCTTTGTCTTGCGTTATCAATCATTTCATAGATCACAGGCTCCAACGCTTGATAACGCGCTACATCAAACCCGGCTTGATCAAATGCACCACCATCTGCGACAAAATCATTTTGCATATCGATGACAAGCAACGCTTGCTTCTGTGTTGTACAAAGCATTTTTGGATCATAGGACATCGTTTTTTCCTCCAGGTACTAAAAGGTAGGGTGTCATAAATGGCCTATTCCACCTTTTTTGACACCCCGATAGCAGACTTTTAAAAACAATAGCCACTGTCCTAAGACATGATGTGCTCGTTACTTATTCTTGAAACTCATTAGTAAAGTATCTTTCGAGCTCATAACGCTCTGAAATTAATTCACTCTCTTCTAAAATATCAAGTGTTCGTTCCATGTTCTCTGGTGACATCCAACCATAAGGAACCCCATCAAAGAGAGCGATCTCCTTTAAGCGTTCAATTTGTCCTTTTGCCGTTTCAACATCTGTTGCCTCTGGAAATAGTTCAGCCGAGATTTCTGCTGCTTCTTGTGTATTTTCAAATGTGTACTCGAACCCTTCATTTAATGCTGCTAAAAAGCGTCGCACTGTATTCGGGTTTTCCTCCATGAACTTCTCATTGCCGATCACTGTTAAACTAGCTAAATCAAATCCGTAATCTGCTAAATAAAGCGGGGTTAACTCCACACCTAGATGCTCTTCAAATATTGGGTACTCATTTGTTGAGAAAATCGCGACAGCTTCCACATCTTTATTTAAGAACAAACTATTTCGAGCTGACGTTTCAACAGGTAGAGCTTTCACTTTTGACTCATCTACCCCGTTGCTCTTTAGAAAATTCGGGAATACGTTCGTTAACGATGATGAAATCGAAATGGAAATACTCTTGCCTTCAAGATCTTTAGGCGTCTCTACAGGTGTATCTGGGTGTGACACAATTAAGAATGGTGAACGACTCATGTAAGAAGCAATCATTTTAATTGGCATTCCTTCCACTAATCCTTGAGCAGGTTCAACCGTTGACGTAATCCCAAACTCTTCCTGTCCTTGAGCGACAGCTTGCATAACTGGGGCAGCACCGTTTCCTTCTAACACTTCAACATTTAAGCCATACTTTTCAAAGAATCCCTTCTCCTTTGTTACAAAAAGTGGGGCAAACTCGCCTTTAAACTTCCAATTTAAACGTAACGTCACATCCGTCGTTTCTGGTTCCCCTAACCCGATCTCATCTGAGGCTGTTTCCGCTGCTGTTTCTGTCTCTGTTTCGGTTGTGCTTGTTGCTTCTGTTGTCGCAGGTTCAGATTCCCCGCACGCTGCTAAAACAACCATCAAAAAGAATGCCAATAACGTCACCTTTAGAACTTTTACCATGTAATTTCCCCCTATTTTTATCGACTAGTTTTGATTACGCTTCTGCCAAAATCCCTTGCGACTTGAAAATCGTTCGTATTTCTTTTACATGTTCATTAAACTCAGGCTGCATTCTTGCTTGGCCATTGCGCGGTCGGTGTAATTGAATCGGTATTTCCTTCAAGATCGACCCAGGGCGTCCTGACATGACAACGACTTTATCCGATAAGAAAATGGCTTCTTCAATGCTGTGAGTAATAAAGATGGTCGTAAAGCCAAATTTGTTAGATAACTTTAATAGGTCATACATCATCTGTTCTCTCGTTAACGCATCGAGCGCTCCAAACGGTTCGTCCATTAACAACAGTTTCGGGTCTTGGATTAAGGCACGGCATATCGAAACACGCTGCCTCATCCCCCCGGATAGTTCATGAGGATATTTATCTTCAAACCCTTTTAATCCAACGGATTCTAATAACTCTAATGCTTTTGAACGATTCGTTTGGTGATTTTTCCTGTGAAACCATGTAATTCCCTTCACTTCTAAAGGAAACAACACATTTTCAAGAATCGTCCGCCAAGCAAGCAGTACATCTTTTTGAAACACAACAGCTGACCCTTCCGCTATTTTTTTCAAAGGGGTATCGTTGATTAACACCTCTCCCCTAGAGGGTTTCTCTAACCCAGCGATAATTCTCATGATCGTACTTTTTCCACATCCACTTGGACCAACAACTGATAAAAATTCGCCCGCTTCAACGGAGAGATTAATATTTTGTAACGCTTGAACCTCACCCGTTTTCGTTTTAAAAACTTTCCCTACGTTCGTTAAGTCAAGTTTCGTTGTCAACTTATTTACCCCCTTTCAGCTTTCGTTGAGTTATACCAAGGCATGACTAGTCTCTCGACAACGTGTACAGCAAAGAATAAAAGCATTCCAACAAGCGCTAATGCGAGTAGCGTCGCAAACACCATCACTGTATCTAACCGATTATTAGCAGTTAACTGTAAGTAACCAAGCCCTCGCTCGGAGGCAACAAATTCACCAACAATAGCCCCGACGACAGCAAGCGTAATTCCTACTTTGAATCCACCAAAAAGATGTGGCAATGCATTAGGCAAGCGTAAGTAATAAAAGATTTTCCATTCAGAAATACCAATCGAGCGACCAAGATCATGCATATCACTATCAAGGGAACGGAAGCCTACAACAGAATTAATGACAATGGGGAAAAAGGAAATTAAACTTGCTAGCAGGACCTTCGTAGCTAATCCATAGCCAAACCAAATGACAAGAATTGGTGCTACTGAAACCATCGGAATACACTGGATTGCAATTAAGATTGGGTAAAAAGACGTTGCTAAATACCTTGAATAGACAATCGAAATGGCCAGTGGAATTCCAACAAGTAAACTTAATCCAAATCCTAACAGGACTTCTGATAACGTTGTTAGAGAGTGACTGAAAATCATGCTAAACTCTGTAATAAATTTCGTTACAATGGCCAAAGGGGAAGGAAGAATATAGCTAGGTATATTTAAGAGAACCGTAAGCATTTGCCAAAGCAACCCTAACCCTATCAACGTGAGTACTGACCACACATACTGTGGAACTTCTATTTTTCGTTTCGTAATCGTTGTCTGTGCCTGATTGATCCTTTCCACTTTTAACTTTGTTGATTCCATACATACTCCCCCTTACATTTTTACTTAACGGATTGCTCAATTAATTGCGGCAGTGGCGCCTCAGCTAGTAATTCTGTATTTGTTTTTCCTTGGTATGATAGATTCAAAGAAAGCTCTTTTAGTTGTTGTTTCACTCGTTCATTTTCTGGTTCTGCGTTCAACCAACCAATCAACTGATCAATTTCTTCAGCCTCGTAAAAACGTGAAACATAAGCAAGAAGCTGACCATATTGCAGCATATTGCCGCTTCCTAACGGGTTAAAATAATCTCTCAAATTATCCGAACCTAACTGAATGGGTACACCGGCATTTGCTAACTCTTTCACTCTCGTAAGCGACCGTGTTGCAATTGCCGTTGGACATGTCGTTACCGTCATCCCTGACTGGGCAACAGCTTCAATTGTTTCCATCACTTGCTTGTCATCAACATTTGCTAATGAACAACAATGGATCGCTGTGACTTTATTCTTCAACTCTCTCTCCGTTGTTACCTTTGCTAAATAAGGCAAGTGAAAGTCATCAACTCTCCCCGTTTCATCTGTATGAAACTCAATCCAATCAAGATCGCCTTCACAAGCAATGTCCATAATCGTATCGATATGTTTTCTTCCGTCTTTATCCATGCTCGTATGGCCACCAACACCATTGACGCCCATACTCATTGCCTCGCGAAGTAAGATTTCCGTTTCTGGAAACCGATCAAATCCTTCTTGATTAAAGGCGATCAGATCAATAACCATCCGGTCCTTCCATTCTTGCTGCACTTCAAGCAGTGCCTCCACTGCACGTAATTCATACAGTGGATCAACATCAACATGCGTTCGTACATACGCTGTACCGTACTGGTGCATTTTTTCAAGTGCTAACGAAGCAGTTAATTTAATTTCACTTTTGGTCATCAAGACTTTCGCATCCCTTGTCCACTTCGCTCGTGTTGGTGCTGGTTCATCCTTATACGTGTACGGTGGTATTAAGAAGCCTTTATCAATATGTGCGTGATAATTTTTCCAACCAGAATAGTTCATGAACATTCCCCCTTAATTAACTCGTACAACTGGTGCGATTAAATTGGCTCCTTGAGGTCCTTGATGTTCAGAACCGGCTGAGCATAAAATACGTGTTTCCCCAACATAACTACCAACAACTGCATTCGCTGCAGCCTTTGCAAGAATCCCAGCATGCATCGCTAATGCATCAGTGTGCATCGTGTGCCTTCTGCCACGAACCGTTGGAATCGCATCAGCCCCTGCATTCACAAACACATTGACGACTCGTTCTTGCTGTTCTGGCGTTAAAAAGGAATCCGTTTTGAGCCCTGCATCAACGAACGCTTCTTGCAGTCCGTTTAAATCAAGTGCATCCTGCATCACACCTGCACCAATGTAACAATCACTTGTGGACTGTGATGAGTTCCCCATAACAATAACTCTTGCAGCTACTTGCTCTTGTCCTGCAGATACAGATGTTTTGTTCGAGTAAAGAGAGTGATCCTTGTTTAAGCTATCTTCTGTAATGTCTTCTCGATCAACTTCTTGTAAGGCAACAGCTGCTCCTAATGCTGACGCCGCTTTGGCAAGACTGCCTCCCACTCCCCATGGACACTTCACTTCAATGCATTTCACATCATCCAACGATTCAATTCCAGCATCAGCCATCGCTTGATTGACCGCTTCTGTCACTAAATCGACTTGTGCCAATGTCCCAATTTCATCCTTTTGAAGAATAGAAGTGGAAGCAACCCCAAACGCAAATCTTTTTTCAGAAGTCGTTCCTTCGGTTTCTCCGTCCTCACTTTTTATAAATAACGTATAGTGTGGTGTCATCAATCCACCCGTTTTTCCAATCATCATCATTGGAATGGTGTCAAAGACTTGTTGCTTGCTTATGTATAATCGCTCTGAGAGCAGATCCAAAAACGCTAACGTAGCATATCCTCTTGAATATCCATCTCCCTCCGTCTGAGCAATAATTGCCTTAATGTCAGAGGCGTTAACCTGTTCCTCGTCTAATAGTTTTTCTAATGAAGAAACATCTCCCGGATGATCCATATCACAGCGAACTAATTGATAATTCATTTGCCGAACCCCTTTTCTAAAACATTTCGTTTTTTGTATAACTAAATCTTAGCATTCAGAAAAGAGAGAGTAATTGTGGTATCTTCACAGTAAATCCGAAAAGTTTTTGGTGAATATTCCTAATTTTAAACACGCTCGTAAGATTCTTTCTACAATCTCGTTACATTATCTATCTATCAACATCTCAACTAGCATTCATCTATAGAGGAACCACACGTAGTAAAACTGACTTTTTTTCAATTTAAAATAAAAAAAAATGTATCATGGATGTAAAATAAGATTAGAGCGGCTATCTTAACTAGCCGACATTAGTTAGATTGAATCCTTCAACGATCATCCGCCTCACACCTAACAAGGAAGCTAAGATACTGCCTTACGAATGGAAACACAAAAAAATCACCCTACTATTTATTAGAGTGATTTTTAGTCTGTAATTGTTTTTATCCAATTCAAAAAGGTTATTCCTTTCGAGAGAGTTCTCATCTAAAATGGAAAAACAAGCGCTTGTTAAACAACTTTTAACACCCTTCTACGACCCTATAATCTTGTTCATAGCTAGGTTTCTTCACGTTATGGTGGACTTGCCTAAGAAGTGAGAATTCATTCGTTTTGAGCGGTCTCATGTGACAGATTTTGTTTCTGATGTTGATTGTTTTTTGTAGGAGAACATATTTTTCTTTTGAGGTATAAAGTAGATTATGCATCTCGACGATGTTGATGAGGCTCCCGTAAGATTGCATTTTGGCCTGATATCTAGGGGACAACCGTTCCTCGATGAGTTGCTTCAAGTGGGTTTCGATGTCATAAATGAAAGCAAAGGCTTGTAGGTGGTGGATTTTGTTTAGGTCCATGTATAACCTCCTTATGATATTTGTATAATCCTTTTTCTGCGTAAAACGGATATTTCCCTTCTTTTTGGAAATTTTCCAATGAAACATTATATTACATTTGTGTACATACCCCCATGTCTATATATATGGGGGTAATTGCAAAAAAATTCTGGATAACCCCAGATTTGGCTACCCAGATACCGTTCTTATTCGAACAACCCATCCACGACTCTCCCTACATCCCCCAGTAGACCATTCTCGACAAAAACCGAGTGGTACCAGGCACCCGCATAGATGTTTACTCCCGTTCCTTTGTGGTAATAGAAAATAAAGGTGTATTATTAGTGAATAACGATGATGAGATAAACATATTTATTGGCAAACAAGAAATTCTATAAAGATAAATAAAAAAGTTATTATACGATAGGGGGATTAGGATGGAACTCATTCCTGACGACATGTTAGCTTCTCTAATACCCTTGCTCCTTAGCATTTTGCTCAGTGGACTTATAGGGTTTGAAAGGGAAATAAAAAATCATCCTGCAGGATTACGTACGCATATATTAGTCGGGTTAGGCGCTTGTTTATTAATGCTTCTGTCTCTTAATGGGTTTTCTAGTTTTATTGAAAGTCATCAAGACACAGCAAGAGTCGATCCAGGCAGAATCCCTTCCTATGTAATAAGTGGGATCGGTTTCTTAGGAGCTGGAACCATTCTTGTTCAAGGTGGTCTGAGTGTGAAAGGCTTAACGACAGCTGCATCGATTTGGATTGTTGCTGGAATAGGACTCGTCGTAGGGGCTGGCATGTATTTTGAAGCAATCGTCACTACACTGATTGTCTTAATCGTTTTATTTACTTTAAATCAGCTTGAAACGAAAATCCTTCATAAGCAAGTTGAAACTGTCTTACTTACGGTAAACGTAGAAAAAAGTGATCAAACCTTTACTGAAATTTATACTCTTTTAAATGAACAATCGCTAACAATCCTAGAGACAAAAATGGAAAATATTAACGAGATCGAATCGACATATTCATTTTTACTGAAGGAAACGAAGACAATGAATCAAACAAAACTAATTGAAAAGCTCCAATTGTTAAAAAAGATAAAGAAGGTATCAGTCGTAAGAAAACAGTTATAATCATTTGCTCTTTATAAGGTAACTGTCTGTGCTGACGCGAGGTGACTGCTTCACTTTTACTAATAATGGAAAAACCCCTTTGTAGAAGACTTGTTTGTTTAAGAAAGCAAAACAAGGTCAACACCTTCTACAATAGGAGTTTGTTTAAGAATATAATACAAATCCGTCAATGAACAGGCACCACCAAATGAATGTACACTTTAATGCATCAACGCATTGGGGTTAAGCAAGATCAAACACGCATCCTATACTTCCTCACCTTATACAAAAGACTCTGGCGTGATATTCCTAACCATTCAGCGGCTTGGGCTTTGTTTCCTTCTGCCTTTGTCCATACATGTTCAATTAGCTTTTTAGCAGCATTTTATCTAATTCACGTACTTGATCATATGATTGTACTAGTTCACTAGGGATCAATGTTCTTCCATATTCCCAAGCATTCGTTTCTATTTTAGATTTAAGCTGTTGTTGTTCGTCTACATCACCATACATGAGGATTCTTAAATCATGTTTGTTTTTCTTGAAATCTAAATAATATCCGATCGCATGATAAAGAATCATTTTCACAAGGTCTTTATCTGTCTCTTTCACTTTAAAGTTAATTTTCGCGATATATCCGTTAACTTGTATGTAATTAAACTTGATCGTATGTGTCGATACATTATAACTCATAGGTTCAGATAGATGATTGTTAAATTCAACACTCATATCTAAGTTGTGCTCATGTAAAGTCTCTTTTATGATCTCCTCAATATCTCGTATATAAAGCATGCTACTGATCACCTCCCCTTTCAGTCTTTATTTCATTGGCATGGTTAGATGTCTTAGTCACGTGACTAGTTTATAACAAAATGAACAAATTTCTTGTTTTTTGTCCATAAAAAAGAGCGTCCCATTGTTATTTTTGGGTCACTCTCTAGCAATATGTTTATAACCGCAATTTCTTTCGATAATTAATAGAATAAGCCTCTACTTACCTTGAGATCGTTGAAAGATATGACTTCGGTCAAAAACCTCTAGAGATGAGTCAGGAGCAGTATGAACAAGCTCCTCTTCCCTATTATATTCAGAAAGAGCTCGTTTCCCAAATGGTTTATCCTTTATATGAACTAAAAACTCTGGTGACTCTTCTGCTGAAGTTGCTGATTTCATACCAGATAACCAAGTCTCTAGTTTATAAGTTCCTCTTCCAATAATTTGGCATAGATCTTCAAGGGACTCGATCAACCCAATTAGACAATCTAAACCATTCTCTAACATCATAAGACCTATTTCATTTGCTTTTTGAACCGAGTGTTCCAACCTGTACAGATTTTCCTGATATTCAAATTCAATATAACAACTAATGCGATCATAATTGTAATTATACTCCTCAATTTTCAAACGCCTCATAACCCTTTTAAGCCTTCTTTCACACTGATCTGGCTCTTTCTTTGTCATCCATTTAAACATACCTCTCACCATCCCTCTAAATTCTGTCAATTTTCTTCATACCGTTCTCTTCATACCCTTGAGTTCTACAAAATGAGCTAATTCCCTTTTACAATCGTTTTACATTTGTCGACTTTTTTCACAAATGAAACTTTTTACATAATAAGACGAACGAAATACCATGACTGGAGCACTAAATTTTTTTGCTAGTTTTCTCAATCCCTTTTTCTTAATTACAGTGGCCTTGAAGCAATGAGCGTAGCCGTTGCCATTGGTGTGAGAAGTGTCTCACACCTTAAAGCCCGCTATGAGTGGGTTTCTCAATCCGCGGGCGCGCAACGTGTGGAGCCATTGCCGCTTCCTCGATGGTCTTTTTCAGTGGCCTCCGTATTTAGGTATGTACCTGCTTTATCTACTTGTTTTAAAGACAGTAAATGATTTAAAATCATAAAAAAACCCCTGCAAAGATCTCTCTTCACAAGGGCTTTACCTAGGTTGGTTGTCCTGTTCTCACTTCACATGCGCCAGATAGAGGCAACTAAGCTGCAAGTTCTTTCTCTGTTTTCGGAATCAGGTAAACAACCACATTCCTGATTTCCCATAAACATCAGACCCTTTCCTAATCAATAACTCCATGTGGACTGATGATTCGTTCCCCCTTGCTCTATGATGATAAAATTGTCTATTCCAATCAATATTATGACTAAAGCAATTAGCATATCCCGTTTATATGGAAGGGAGTCTAAATTAAAGCCATGACTTTACCTTAATTCCTTATGCCGCCAATAACAAAGTGTTTCCTCTATTTCAATGTAAATTCATAAAAAAGAAAGCAGATGAATTCATCTGCTTTCTCCTTTAGCACTATCAAAAATGCGGGTGAAGGGAGTCGAACCCCCACGTCATAAGACACTAGATCCTAAGTCTAGCGCGTCTGCCAATTCCG
>NZ_JAXBLX010000053.1:0-30429 GCF_037027555.1 Halalkalibacter kiskunsagensis
CGACGCGTGAGCGGAGCCGCTGCTTTCTTTTGAGTGAGCTAGGAGTGCTCTTCTCCTAGCTTGCGTGCAGCGCGCGGAGCCACGCAACCCTTCGGCGCAAAAAGGGCGATTTTTCCCTTTTTTAGAATCTCGACGCGTGAGCGGAGCCGCTGCTTTCTTTTGAGTGAGCTAGGAATGCCCTCCTCCTAGCTTGCGTGCAGCGCGCGGTGCCACGCAAGCCTTCGGCGCAAAAAGGGCGATTTTTTCCTTTTTTTTTAGAATCTCGACGCGTGAGCGGAGCCGCTGCTTTCTTTTGAGTGAGCTAGGAGTGCTCTTCTCCTAGCTTGCGTGCAGCGCGCGGTGCCACGCCACCTTCCGCAAAAAAAGCGGTTTTCCCTTTTTTATACTCTAGAAAGGTCCTTTTATTTCCGACGCTTCTTTCCTTTCTTTCGCTTCGCACTTGGTGCATTTTCGTAAAATTTCTTTTTCTTACGCTTTTGTCCGCTGCCTTTTTCCTCTGTTTTTGCACCATCTTTGCCACTGCCATTGCGTCCTTCGCCAGAGCCGCGTCCTCCACGACTTTTGCCACTGCCAGCTCCACGTCCTCCACGAGGGTCACGCTTTCCACCGACAATCACTTTCGGACGTTCTCTTGGTTCGCGACGTTCTCTCGGTTTCATGCCAACTACTTCAAAGTCAATCGAAGCTTCTTCGACGTTCACATTTGTCACTTTCACTTCGATTTCATCACCAATGCGAAACGTCTTCCCTGTCCGCTCCCCGATCATCGCATATTGCTTCTGATCATAATGATAATAATCATCTGTTAAATAACTAACGTGAACGAGACCTTCAATCGTATTTTCAAGCTCCACAAACATCCCAAAATTCGTCACACCACTTATCATTCCCGTAAAGGTCTCACCAATTTTATCTTCCATGTACTGAGCTTTTTTAATACTATCTGTATCTCGTTCTGCTTCCACTGCACGTCTTTCCATTTCAGAAGAATGACGAGTAAGATCAGGTAATATTGCATTCATCCGCTCTTGTGTAGCTTCATCAACATTCCCTTTAATCAAATACGTTCGAATTAAACGGTGAACGAGCAAATCTGGATAACGTCTAATTGGTGATGTGAAGTGTGTGTAAAACTCTGTTGATAACCCGAAGTGACCAAGGCTATTCGTATCATACTTTGCTTGCTGCATGGAACGAAGCATGACCGTGCTAATCACTGTTTCTTCTGGTTCTCCTTTGATTTCCTCAAGCAGCATTTGCAAGGCGCGAGGATGAACAGTATTCGCATTGCCTCTGACCACATAACCAAAGTTTGTAATAAACTCCAAAAATTTTGTAAGCTTCTCCGCATCTGGATCTTCATGAATGCGATAGACGAACGGAAGCTTCAACCAATGGAAATGCTCTGCAACTGTTTCATTAGCCGCTAGCATGAACTCTTCAATTAATTTTTCCGCTACGGAACGGGTTCTAATTACAACATCTGTCGGTTTCCCTTCTTCATCAACAAGAACTTTTGCTTCTTTAAAGTCAAAGTCAATCGCACCACGGTCAAAACGCTTTTTCCGTAAGATTGCAGCAAGAGTCTCCATCTCTTCAAAAAACGGAACTAACGATTCGTAGCGTTTGCGTGTTTCTTCATCATTGTCTACTAAGATTTTATTCACATCTGCATAAGTCATACGTTCTGTAGTTTTAATGACACTTTGAAAAATTTCATGATTAACGACATTCCCAGTATGATCAATTTCCATTTCACATGTAAGCGTTAAACGGTCAACTTTCGGATTCAAACTACAAATACCATTTGAAAGCCGATGTGGAATCATCGGGATAACACGGTCAACTAAGTACACACTCGTTGCACGTTCTGCCGCCTCTTCGTCAATCGGTGATCCTTCGGTAACATAATGAGTGACATCTGCAATTGAAACTCCTAATAAATAGTTGCCATTTTCAAGTTTCTTCACGTGAACGGCATCATCTAAATCCTTCGCATCAGCCCCATCAATCGTAACAATCGTTTCATCACGTAAGTCGCGGCGGTCTTTGAGATCATTTGGATCAATTTGATCTGGAACTGAGTTTGCTTGAGCCATCACTTCATCTGGAAATTCAATTGGTATGCCATGCTTGTAAATGATTGAAAGAATGTCCATGCCTGGATCATTTTTGTGTCCGAGCACTTTAATCACTTGGCCTTCTGCACTCATACGCCCTTCAGGATATTTCGTAATTTTGACAACAACTTTATGACCATCGACAGCACCTTGCGTGTTGTTTTTCGGAATGAAAATATCATTTGCAATCCGCTTATCATCAGCAATGACAAAACCATACGAATCTTGGTCAACATAGGTTCCAACTACTTCTGTTGTGCCACGCTCAATAATACGGATCACTTGTCCCTCTGGTCTTGTCCCAGAAGACTTTTGATTTAATCGCACAAGAACGATATCTCCGTTCATGGCACTATTCATATCTCCACTTGTCACATACACGTCATCTATGCCTTCTACTTCAGGAATGATAAAAGCAAACCCTTTTGCATGTCCTTGGACACGGCCTCGAACTAAATTCATTTTCTCTGGAATTCCGTAGCGATCGGTTCTTGTTCGAACAACAAGACCTCTGTGCTCTAATTCATTTAATGACTTAACCAATTCCTTGAAATGATCACTGCCTTCTACCTCAAACGCTTCTTCAATCTCACTTATAGAAAGAGGTTTTTCCGCCGTCTCGCGAAAGTGTGTTAATAGTTGCTGTATTAATTGTTCATTCATCTTTCTGACTCCTTTCGTTCAAACAGCTTCTTTCTACTTGTGATTAGCTTGTCCAATCAAGTTTCTCTAAAAATTGATAGACATCATCATGAAGCTGCTCTTTCTCTTTATCTAATGTAATGACATGGGTGGAATCTTCATACCATTTTAATGCCTTCTCATCTGATTCAACATGATCGTGGATAATGTTTGCACTTTCTATATCAATCATTTGATCATTTCTTGCTTGAACGACAAATACAGGAGAATATATAAAATCAAGATTGTCCCTGACGTCATTTATTAATCCTTGCAGCGCTTGTAACGTCCCCATTGGTGTTTCTTCAAATGCTGCCATCTCTTGTTCAATTTGTTCCGTTGACTTCTTTTCGAGTTGCTTGTATTGCTTAGCGTATAGAAGAACCCCTTTGTAAATTGCATCTTTTGTTTTTGGTCTCATCGGTGCACACATAGGTACGATGCCCTTTATAGGTAAAGTGTACCCGATTTTAAGGGAGAATACCCCTCCAAGCGATAGTCCACAAACTGCTATTTCTTCATGTCCTCTTTCTTTTAAGTATTCATATCCATCCACCACATCTTGCCACCAATCTTCTGGTCCTGTATGTACTAATTCTTCAGGAGGAACGCCATGTCCTTTATATAACGGAGCATGACATGTATAGCCTTGTTTTTGCAAATGACGACCAAGCATTCTCACATCGGCTGTTGTCCCTGTAAACCCATGCAACAACAAGACTGCTCGCTTTCCTCCTTCAAACGTAAATGGTTTAGGTGTCACCACTTTCATCTTCATCTTCCTCTCTACACAAAAATGCCTCAATCTTATTAATTAATAAAGCTTTTTCAAAGCCATGGCAAATCAAATGCTTCGATTCTGGCAAAAAAGCAAGTTCTTTTATTTTTGATCCGATCGTTTCATATAAATATAATGCACTTTTCCGTGGAACAATCCCGTCTAATTCTCCTTGTATGATAAGTGAGGGGACCGTAACTTTTCGTAAAAACGGCTTTATTTTTTTAACAACTTGCATGAATTGGAGCACTGAGCCTAGTGGTGTTTCAATGATTTTTTTTCGGTAAAGTTGATAATGTTCATCGTTATCTAGCTCACCTAGAACACGCAACCGCACCTTCTCCTTTAAATCTTGGATGAGTTGTAGCGGATTTCCATAGTAAGCAGCAGCACTTAACAGAACAAGCTTTGACACTTCATATTTCGCTGCAATGTAACAAGCGAGCATTCCCCCCATGGAAAACCCAATCACATAGACTTTCTCGCACCGGTTTAATAACTCACAGACAGCTACTTCTGCTGTATAGACCCATTCTTGATAAGTCACATCTTTCAAGTTTCCATTTTGACCATGACCAGGCAAAATTGGTGTATAAACTAGCCAATGTTTTTTCTCAAGAAAATATGTTGAAATCGGTTCTACTTCCCACGGCTCACCTGTAAAACCATGCAAACATAGACAACCAATCATATTCTCCTCACACCTTTCTTTGTGTTGCTTTTGGAAAAGGGGATGTCGTCTAATACTTTTTACTGTTTGTAGTCACGTTCCATACTTTCGCATTCTATTCATTATCCCACTCTACTACAATACCCGATCCACTGTGTCAATAACCTTATTTATTGGCACACCCATTATTTTATAATATAAAGAAAGCAGCAGGTTTAGCACCTACTGCTTTGGATATTACAAGAAATATGCAACCGTAACGGTTAAGACAAAAAACAATACAGCTAATACGACAGTTGCTTTGCTTAATACCGCATCAAGTCCTCGTGCTTTCTGTTTTCCGACAAGTTGTTCAGCACCGCCAGAGATTGCTCCTGAAAGACCTGCACTTTTTCCAGATTGTAATAATACAACTGCTATTAAGCTAATTGATACAATAACGAGTAAGACTGTTGCTACCATTTGCACTTACCTACACCTCCAAGCACAGTTTGCGCTTATACTAATGTACCATAAAAAAGTATTTGGCTACAACAATAAAAAGTTTGTTGCTTGATTCAGTAGGAAGCAACAGTCCACCTCTAGAATCCACATTATTCGAATGGCTTAGCGACTGTAAAAGATTTAGCGACTCTGGCTACACGCTCCCCTAACCGACCAGCCATTGTAAGTTCATCTTGACAAGGCGTTCTTGATCCATCTGGTCCAGCAAGGGTAGATACTCCGTACGGGGAGCAACCTATCGCCTTGTCTGTTAAGTATTCAGGGTTTTGCGAATAGGGGAGCCCAATAAAAATCATGCCTAGATGCAACAACGGTATGAGCGAATTAAGCAATGTCGCCTCATGTCCACCATGGATCGAACCTGCACTCGTAAACAAAGCTGTCGGTTTTCCTTCTAGCTCTCCCGTTGTACAAAATTGCCCTGCCTGATCAAGAAACGATTTAACTTGCCCTGGCATAGTTCCTAAATAGGTTGGAAACCCCCAAATGATTCCATCTGCTTTTGCTAAATCATCAAGTGTAGCTACTGGAATATGAAGTTGTTCTTGTTGAACTCGTTCATAGTCCACTACTCGTTTTGTCAGCTTAAAGTGTTGGCTAAGTCCTTCTTGTTCGTCGTTGCTGCGCTGATTAACTACTCGAATGCTTCGGTCTGCAAACTCAGGAATGCGGACATGTTTATATTTCACACCATCAACTTTTTGAACACCTTCTGCTATCGCTTCGCTGAGTGTCGCAATATGTCCAAAGGCACTGTAATAAATAATTAGTATGTTCGTCAACAAAATCCCTCTTTACATGATTATAGTTGGATGAAGGCTAACTTCAGATGTTTTCTTTGTCATCGCTACCCACCGACCACGACGATATACTGCACGCGTTTGCGTGAGTTCCGCTAATAAGCTTTCAATCGTTTTTGCATCGAACAAAACAAATTCTACCTCTGCTCCGACAACAAATGCTTTTGGTTCTTTCCCAACAAGCTGTGCTGGTACTTCTGTAATCATCTTCAGCAGTGAATATAGATCAGCTTTCCCCCCCATATGCGCCGTGTACCCTGTTAGCTGTGCTATTTGCAAGAGATCTCCTCTTCCAAAGGGATGAAAAGGATCACACACATTGTCAGAGGCTATGGCAATGGGCACGTTCGCTTCCAGAAGTTCTTTGACCCGTGTAATCCCCCTTCTAACTACCCCACGATCTTCTCTCCCTTGTAAATAAAGATTTGCAGCAGGAAGTGTAATCGCTCCTAATTCTGCTTCTTTCATTATCGCGATGACTGTATTAACCTTTTCTTCGTCCATTGCCGCAAGCGAACACAAATGATCAACGACCACTTTTCCTTGATAGCTTGCTTCAATTGTTTTTTCAGCGATGTAGAGAACTGTATCAACAGTTGGATCATCGCTTTCATCTGTATGTAGGTCAATAGGTAAGTTATACTTTTTGGCATAAGAAAAAATTTCATCAATACACTCAATCGGCAACTCGCTTAAATGTGGCGCTCCACCAACACCATCCACTCCAAATGTGAGCATCTCTTCAATTTTTTTACGGTCACAATCATCATAAGGGTAATAAGGAAGCATGGGAAACACTTGAATTTCCATAATAGGAGCGAGTTCTTTTTTTAACTGGAGGGCCATTCTCACCCCGCGAAAGGTTGTCTCTTCATTTACTCTTGTATTAAAGTCAATATGTGTGCGAATCGTTGTTGTGCCATGAGCTAAAGCAGCCAGAGCTGTTTTTCTCATTCTGTCTAAGACATTTTCATCCGTGAACGTTTCAGAAGCTTTCGTGTAACTTTGAATCGCTTCTAGCAACGTACCACTTTGATTCTTTGCAACTACTAGCGAATGCGACTTATCTAAATGCATATGTGCATCGACCATCCCAGGCAAAAGAATTCGTCCATCAGCATCCCATGTAACGAGGTCGTCTTGCTCATGGTCAGACAGTAGAAACGAAAAAGAGCGATCTCCTACTTTTTTCTTTTCATAAGAATGCATTTCTGTTATTTTCCCATGCTCAATCGTCACATCATAGTACAACTGTTGACTTAATGTTGGTATTTTCACATTCACGATTCTCATTTAGGAATACCCCTCTTCTTTAGTTACTTCCCTGTTCACATTTATTGAAACCTGTATCCTACATCATAGGTGCCGTGGCATTTCAAGGAAGCCATTCCATTTTGTTTCCTGTTTTGGCGTTTCTGCAAGTATTTGACCATTCGCTACTACTAGTTCTGCAACTGGCTGTCTACGTAATAAATCTTGGGCATTCGCTGCTGAAACAAGGATGAAATTGGCTTGATTCCCTTCGTTGATTTCGTACCTTTTGATTCCAAGCACTTTCGCTGCATTACTCGTCATCATCTGTAATACCGTTTTAAAGTCTTTCTCTCCTGTCATATGAGCAAGATGCAATAACATGTGCCCAGCAGCTAGCATGGATCCTGTTCCTAGAGGATAAAATGGACTCAAAATGTCATCATGTGCAACCGCAACGTTTATTCCTGCCTCGTGGAGCTCCTTCACTCGAGTAATTCCCCTTCCTTTAGGCGAGGCATCCACTCTCCCTTGCATGGCACTATTAATAAGCGGTGCGGTCACAATATTTATTCTTGACGCTTTCAGTAGGTCAAGTAACTTCCTCACATACGCCTCGTCGTAATAGCTCATAGCGTTCACGTGACTTGCCGTCACTTGTTCGTGTAGCCCTGTCTCTATGGCAAGTGAGGCGACAACTTCTAGAAAACGAGACTGGCTATCATCAATTTCGTCACAAAAAATATGGAGAAATTTCTTATGCTTTACTGCCAACTGAAAACATTGCTCTAACGACGTAACTCCTTTTTCACGCGTTGCCTCTAGATGGGGAACTGCACTAATTCCATCGACTCCTAAGTCAATTGCTTGTTCCAGTTGCAAGAATCCGTCTTTAGAAGAGAGTAAGCCATTTTGTGGAAAGCCTACAAGTTGAACGGTCATAAAGTGTGCAACTGAGCGCTTTACTTCTAGCAATGCTTTTAAAGCGGTCAACTGAGGGTCGGATATGTCGACCATACACCTCATAAAGAGGACTCCTTGTCCAGCCATCATTTTGATTACCGTTTTTGCACGTTCCATAACATCTTCATGCGTCAGAAAGTTTTCTTTGTATTTGTTCCATATGTTAATGCCCTCAAACAATTCACCAGACTGATTAACAAATGGCTTTCCACTTATTAAAGCCGTGTCTAAATGTACATGTGATTCTACATAAGGGGGTAGAAGCCATCTCTTTTCGCCATCAACTACCTTATTAGCCGGCTCTGAAATCGATCCGATTTTACAAATGCAACCATCTTTCATTGCTATATCTTTTATTTTTAACTGGTCGATCCGAACATTCTTGATAACTAAATCATACATTCCTCTCACCCGCTACCGTATTTGTTTTTTGTTAGCCCTACGCTTGGTCTTTCCTGGGTTGAGCAAAGAATATGGGTCATTTTCTCCCTTTGCTACGCAAATTTGATCAATCCAATCGTCTTTTCCACCTTCCTCGAGTAAATACGTATGTGGATTGCTTACCTTTATTCCAAATTCATGAAACGCATCAATTATTTCTTGTAAGCGAGCAGGTGAGTGATAGCGAATAACTGGTTGTGAGCTAGGGACAACCGCGCCTTTGACTTTTATCCATTCGAAATGAATAAGCACTTTATCTCCGAAACGGTCTTTTAGCTGTTTCACTTGTTCCAAATAATGATCTGGATGAAAGCGCCCTTGCAAGTACGTATCTTTCGTATGTTGCTTAAGCCACCAGAGCGTTACATGGTTCCAACTAAAATCACTGACACGTAGCTTATTTATGTGAATATAGTGTGGAAATGTATCTTCAACGTTTGCCTTGTAGGTTGAAGCCAGTTTCGTTACACTCTCTTGGTGACTCGGATCTATTTGTAACAACACCGTTGCATCCTCTTTCGTTGTGTAGCGTTCAATCGGAGAGAATGAGGTTGACAGTGGAGCTTCACATACCGATATCAGTCTTTTTTTTATGTTTGAATTTATTGCTACTTTCTCAGAAAAAAGAAGAGCCTGATCTAAGTCAGCAAATCTAATAAGCATGTCATTCCAATTCGTTTTCTTTGCTAACGTAATTTTTGCCTCTGTTAAGACACCTGAAAGGCCATAGCTATGTATATATTTAGCCAACTCTTCTTTCTTTTTCACCTTTAGTTTTCGCGGAGTTTCTTCCACTGTAACAATCGTTAATTCAAGAACATTTCCTTCATCCCACAGCGTCCCATATTCAATTGAGCCGATTCCACCTGTTCCTCCCGCAATAAATCCAGCAAGAGTCGATTTCATAAACGTACTCGGAAAAAATCGAAGCTCCTGATCTGATTCATGTAATGTTTTTTCGATCATACCAAGTTTCATTCCTGCTTGAAACGTCCCTTCACCTTCCTTTATTTCAATTGCTTGATTTAATTTACTAGTGTCTAAGACAATCCCCCCATATAGAGGAACAATTTGTCCATAGTTGCCCGTTCCTCCTCCTCTTGGAACGACCGGTATTTTCCTTTTTGCTGCAAATGATAACACGTTCATCAATTCCTGTTCTGTTCTCGGTGCAGCAACACAATCACCAAAGTGACTTTCTAACTGCCTTTTTAAAATGGGAGAGTACCAATAATAATCTTGAGACATTCTTTTTACGTACGCTTGTCGTACATTTACAACCTCTGCTTCAAATGCTTCTATCATTTCGTCTAACCAGTTATCTGAGTTTGGCATAGTTTCCTCCCTTTACATAAAACAAGAATCATTCGTCTTTTTTCTTTCCGTTGATTAAAGCATTAAGCGTAACCATTATCTTGTTTTTAAAAAACCGCTATGAGTCGATCCTCATAGCGGGTGTGCAACGTGCGGTGCGGAGCCATATCCACTACCTAAACGAACGTTGTCTGTAGCGTGAGTTCTTTTTAAATGGTTAATGTTGCAAGCCTTTTGAAATTTCTCCTACTAACTGACTAAACTCAGGTGTACTCCGGAAGGAATCATCTCGGTCATATGGCGGAACTTCAAATACATTCGTAATCCTTCCAGGTCTTGCACTCATCACGGCAATCTTCGTTGAGAGAAACACAGATTCAAAGACATTATGGGTAATAAACAAGACTGTCATCCCAGTCTTTTCCCATATTTTCAATAGTTCATAATGCAAATTCTGTCTTGTCATTTCATCTAACGCGCCAAATGGTTCATCCATTAATAATAGCTTTGGTTTTGCAATTAACGACCGAGCGATCGACACTCTCATTTGCATCCCGCCAGAAAGCTGTCTTGGAAGGGCTTTTTCATAGCCTTTTAGACCAACCATTTCGAGCACTTCCATTCCTTTTTCCTGACGCTCTTTTTTAGATACCCCTTTTAACTCTAATGGCAAGCCAACATTATCTAAAACAGACTTCCATGGCAATAACGTCGCATGTTGGAAAACAAATCCGACCTCATTGCGGTCCATCATCGTTTCTGTTTTTGTTGGACTCACCATCTCAATTGATCCAGATGTCGGATCACTTAACCCAGCGATGATTTTAAAAATCGTCGACTTCCCGCAACCTGAAGGACCAACAAACGACATAAACTCACCTTCTGGGATGTCTAAATTCACATCACTTAAAGCCGTAATCGATCCATCGTATATTTTGCTAACATTATTAATTCGTAATAGTGATCCACTCTCATTTTTCACCTTGCTCGTTTCTAATGTGGCAGTCTTCATTCGTTTTCTCCTCTCTATGTGTCAGTGCTCTCACTAATTCTAGTCGTTCAAAACAACCTTGGCGATCGGACCACTTTCTTTTTCAAACGATTCATTTCAAATGTACTCATCATTTCAAGCTGCCGCGCTATTTTTTCACTTAACAAGTCTATCGTTTCTTCTCCTTTTTCCTTCGTAGCTACTTGTGCATTTCCTGAGATACCAGAATCTGAAATATCATCCGCTATCCACGCTACATACGGAGAACCTTTTACATCAATTGTTTCATGATCATAAAATTCATTAGGGGCTTCTTCCATATGAACCCATTTTTCTTCTAGTGCTAAAATAATCGATGTTTCAACATCTCCCCCATGAATTCCATAGGCAAGCTCCTCGTCTGTATATAAATGGGCAAGCTCTGACTTATGATCCATGCCATTCATTCGAAACACCATTAACCCTGTTTCAATCCGGAGTTCACGAGCCATCATGTTTAAAAGATCATTATTGCCTCCATGCGTGTTAAAGAGAACCAACCGTCTAAACCCACTTGTACTAACACTTCTCCCGATATCGAGTACCACTTGTTGGAGTGATGTAGCCGACAAGGTCATCGTTCCCGGATGACCTAAATGTTCTGTACTTTTCCCATAAGGAAGGGGTGGCAACATCCAAATGTTTTGCTCGGCTGTTAAATGATTACATGTTGCCCCTAGGAGTCCACTCGCAATTAACGTATCTGTATAAACAGGTAGATGAGGACCGTGTTGTTCAACAGCACCGATCGGTAGAACAACTAATCCTGTTTCTTTATCAAGTTCATTAATTTGTTTTGTAGACAAGCGTGGCAAAAAGTATTCATGCCATGCTTCCTGATCAGACCGCGTCAAAGTGATGACCCCCTAGTTTAAAAATTCAGTAGTAAAAACATCTGTTGCTGGAATGAGCGAATCAATTAATTCCAATTCGTATAATTGCTCAATTAGTGTCTCCCAACGATCCTCTGTCATATATCCAACTCCATGCTCAACTGCATCGCCACCAAAGACGAGTTCTTCCATTTGCTCTGTCGCATAGTTCATTTGTTCTACTGTTTTTTCCGGTTCTAACTCAATAATATATTCATAGACTTTTTCAGGATCTTCTTTAAATGCTTCCCATCCATTTGTAATCGCATTTACATACGCTTGAATCATTTCTGGGTGTTCTTCCATAAATGCCTCCGTTGTAAATAAGACGTCCCCATACGGAGAATAACCAGAGTCAGCAATGAGTAAATGTCCTGTTGGTACTCCTTGTTCTTGTAAATAAAACGGTTCAGATGTCACATACATTTGTGACGCCGCCATATCATTGGAAACAAAGGTTGAGCTGTCACCTGTATACACACGGTTTTGATCCTGTTCAATATCATATTGACTGACTAAGTACTCCCAGTAACCAGCACCTGCTGCTGTATAGATTTCATAGCCATTTGCTAAATCATTAAATGATTCAATCGGTTGATCTTCATGAAACATAATCCCTTGAGGTGTTGTTTGAAAGTTAGCAAAGAAAGCAACTAATGGGATCCCTTCATTAATGGCATACAACACTTGGTCGGCCTGAGCCATACCAATTTGTGCACTTCCTGATGAGACGATTGAGATCGACGAAACTTGAGGTCCACCAGGCTCTGTCGTCATATCAAGTCCTGCTTCTTCATAAAAACCTTCCATTGCCGCATAGTATTGACCGGCATTTTCAACTTGAGGGAACCAACTAGTAATTTGCTTCATTTCAAACAGCTCTCCAGCTGCCACATTCTCACTTTCTACGACTTCTGATTCATCCGCTGTTTCCACCTCGATATCTTCTGTTGTTACTTCTTCAACCGCTTCCTCTCCGCAAGCAGTCAGAGCGAATAATAGAGTTAGACTAACGAGAAAAGTAGGTTTCTTCATCCATTTCTTTAGCAATTGCCATACCCCCAAGTGATCTATTTTTATTAATCTTGTTCCATTTCAGATTCGTGCCAAGATCCTAAGAAAAGGCGTGAGATATAACTTACAAGTAGGAAAAAGGCAATTCCTAGCACAGCAGCTGACAATCCAAGAGCGAAAAGGTACGGTGTTTGTAATCTTGACGCCGCAACAGTAATCGCATAACCTAGACCACCAGCTCCTCCACCAACACCAGCAATGTATTCTCCAACAATTGCCCCAACAACCGCTAACGTACAAGAGATTTTCGCCCCGGCAATAATGTAAGGAAGGGCTGCTGGAAATCGTAATTTCCACATAACTTGCCATCTTGTCGCATTATACAAATAAAATAAATTTTTCATATTATGATCTGTTGCATTAAGGCCAATTAATGTATTTGATAACATCGGAAAAAAGCCAATCGTAAAGGCGATAATGACAATCGCGTTCATTCCAGAGCCAAACCAGATGACGATAATTGGGGCGATCGCAACAACCGGAATCGTTTGTAAAATAATCGCATATGGATAAAAACTTCTTTCCACAAGCTTCGAACTCGCCATTAAGACCGCGACGCCAATTCCACCTATCAGACTTAAAACAAAACCAGAGACAGCACTAATAACTGTAGTCATTAAAGCAGAAGATAAATTGCTCCAGTTTTTCACTGCTGCATCAAAGATATCTGTCGGTTTTGGCAAAATGTAATGCGGCGTTCCCATTAGTGTAACGATCACTTGCCATAACACGATAAATGAAACCATTGCAACTACCGGTGGGAAAACTTTTTTCGCCAGATCGTTCGATTTCTTATTCAACTTTGCTGTACTAGGACTTTTCACAACAACTGAACCTGCTTGATTTACTGCACCTCTAGCCACGTAAAACACATCCTTTGTTTGTATTCGGTATACTTGATCCGCTTTGAATATTTCGAACAATTTCATTCACTCCCTGTTTTCATCATTCGTCCTCCTTAAATGGTTAAAAGACTAGTTGCTTCCTCTATTGGTCGATAGTTTCTTTGACTAAGTGAGTTGGTAGCTTCCCTTGATTAAGCAATTCATAAGGGTCATTTTCTTTTTTCTTCTTCGCAATTGATTCAAGCTGCAAATTCCAGCCTCCCGCTCCAAGCAAATACGTATGTGGATCATTGACTGAAGCACCGATTTCATTAAAGTAGTCTATGATTTCATACAAACGTTCTTGCGATTGATAGTAAACAAGCGGCAACCCTGCTGGGATGAGCTTGCCTTTATCTCGTAACCATTCAATATGAAATAGAACCTCATCACCAAAACGTTTTTTAATTTTTCCTATTTGGTCATGTACGTCATCTAATGAGAAAAAATTTTGTAAATACGTCCAGTTCTTATCATTTTTTAAAGCCCACAACGTTGTATGATTCCAAGTGAAATCTGAAATCCCAATTCCCTTTCGGTAGGAAGATGCCTCAGCTGTGTAAATGCTCCTGCCATGAAACTTCTTTGCTTCCTCCTTGAGTCTTGTAAGATCAGATTCCTCAATTTCAATTAGAGCTAAATGCTCGTCTTTTTCTTGAATGACTTTTTTTAATGGACGGAAAAAAGTAGGAATCGGTGCTTCAACCACTGTTACTAATCGCTTCTTCCACTGATCATCTTCGGCAATGTAACGTGTGAAATCGAGGACATCTTGTAAAGAAGAAAAGCTGATCAGCTCTTGAACCCAATTAGACTTCGGTTTAATAGGAATGGTCACTTCAGTAATAATTCCTGTTGTGCCATAACTATGAATATAGTCCAGTAGGTCTGCTCCATCTATAAGTAGTTCTGATACCTCTTCGTTCATAGTAAGTACCTTTACTGAAAGAACATTTCCATCCCAGAGGTTCCCCCATGTAACTGAACCAATTCCGCCAGAACCACCGGCGACAAACCCTCCAATGGTTGCTTTAACAAAGGTTGAAGGATAAATCGTTAACTCTTGATCGCTTTCCATAATTTTCTTTTCTAAATCTCTTATTCTCATACCAGCCTGTACAGTAACAAACCCTTCACCGACTTCTACTACCTTATTTAGTTTGCTTACATCTACTACGACTCCTCCTGTCATTGGGATAGCCTGACCATAATTGCCAGTACCTGCTCCCCTTGGAGTAACAGGGATTTTTTCTTTAACTGTAAGTTGCAATACAGCTTTTAATGTTTCATACGAGTCTGGTATAACGACATAATCCGCTCGTTTATGTTCTAATTGTTTGTCTAACACAGGAGAGTACCAGTAGTAATCTTTTGAAAGTTTCGTTACCGTCTCCTCTACCTGAACAACATTTTCTGAACCCACTGCTTCAAATAGTTTCCTCAGTAAGTTTGTACTCATCTACCACTTCAACTCCTCTCAATCTCAAATAAACAATCTCCACTAGTCAAATGTCACAATAATTTATTCCGCTTTTATACAAGTCGAATATATGGTTAGAGTAATTTAAATATTCTGAGTTTTGTTGGATATAGTCAGGTTATCTAACGTTTTTTTTTTCGAGAAAATAACTGTTTCAATTATGGAAATAACGGCATTTTGGCTTGTTTAACCAACAAGGAGGGGGGAAAGCAATTCATTGCAACTTCGCACTTTGAAAGCATTTACTTATAAGACAATTCGGGGGGGAGGCTTAATAACAACCATTCCATATGACAGATCACCTAACGTACATAGTAACTAAAATGTAAGGGGTTATTCATCACACTTCTACAAATACTTTTCTTAGGTTTATAAAGCCATTTCGCTGTCAGCACAACAAGGAAAATCTTTAAAGCATCTCTAAAATCAATAAAAAAAAGAAATCGAAAGTAGATAAGATCGATTTCTCTACATGTAAGACTTGGACCTTTGTTACTCTACTAATAATGCAACCGCACGAATTGGTGAACCTGTGCCATTGCGAATCTTTAACGGTAGACCAATATACAAAAAACGCTTATTTATGATCTGGCCAAGGTTACATAAATTTTCCGTATTTGTGATTTGATATTCACGGCAAGCCAGATGACCAGAATATTTTTTATCTTCAGGGTGATCAATAGTAGGTGCGTCTATTCCAATATTTTTAACCCCAACTTCAGCAAGCCATTTCGCGGCTAGATAATTCAATCCAGTATGTCGTTTAAACCAATCGTCCGTTCCATAGTAGCGCTCGTAATGTCCTGTATGAAGCAAGACAATATCTCCTTCTTCTATTGTCTGCTCTGATCTTTTTAACGCCTCTTTCAAGTCACGTTTTGTAATAAACTCATCTGGTGATACAGAAGAAAGGTCAAGACAAATTGCCGGTCCATAAAATGAGTTTAAATCCATTTCATCGATAGTCGGTCCATCAGGGTCGTATTCATAAATAGCATCACTATGAGTAGGTCCGTGCTCATTTATAATTAAGCTATTTGCGGCAAATTCAAATCCTAATTTTCTTTTTGTCATTTCATGAGAAATATTTGGAAAAATAACCGTTTGTTGTTGGATAGGTAGTACGGGCATTCCTTGAAAAATTTCTTGTGATAGGTCGATAAGTTTTGTCGCTGCCATATAGGTTTCTCCTCTTATTTGTCTTTTTTTATGTAATCTGTAAATTGATCGGATAGACACCACACCATGATACAGTAGTGAATTCCAATATAGGAATATCTGTTCCATTATGGATGTAGATCAAGTCATTACCTGTAGATTAAGAGTAATCGAAAAAGACATTTTTTTGGTAAAATAAGTTACCTTTTCTAACATACTTTTATGCTCAGGTTGTGAGATGATTACTGTATATTAAAAACGAAACTTATTTCAATACAAAAAAAGACGCGCCCTCTTGGGCACGTCTTATTAATCATTACTTCTTCAAGTTATAAAATGCAGCTTGTCCGCCGTAAGTAGCTACGTTCGCAAGCTCGTCTTCGATGCGAAGAAGTTGGTTGTATTTCGCAACACGATCTGTACGAGACGGAGCACCTGTTTTGATTTGACCAGCGTTTGTTGCAACAGCGATATCAGCGATTGTTGCATCTTCAGTTTCACCAGAACGGTGAGAGATAACTGCTGTGTAACCAGCACGTTTCGCCATTTCAATTGCTTCAAATGTTTCTGTTAAAGTACCGATTTGGTTTACTTTGATTAGGATTGAGTTACCAATTCCTTTTTCAATACCTTCAGAAAGCTTTGTTGTGTTTGTAACGAACAAGTCATCACCAACAAGTTGAACTTTACCACCAAGACGATCCGTTAGAAGTTTGAAGCCCTCCCAATCGTTTTCGTCTAACCCATCTTCAATTGAGATGATTGGGTATTTAGAAACAAGATCATCGTAGAAGTTAACCATTTCTTCAGATGTAAGGCTCTTGCCTTCACCAGCTAAATGGTACTTTCCATCTTCTTTGTTGTAAATTTCAGAAGCTGCTACATCCATAGCAAGCATAACTTCTTCACCTGGCTTGTAACCAGCTTTTTCGATTGCTTCAATGATCGTTGAAAGTGCTTCTTCGTTTGAAGAAAGATTTGGAGCAAATCCACCTTCGTCACCTACAGCTGTGTTGTAACCTTTTCCTTTAAGTACAGACTTCAGGTTGTGGAAAATTTCCGCACCCATGCGTAGAGCTTCGTGGAAGTTTTCAGCACCTACAGGCATTACCATGAACTCTTGAATGTCTACGTTGTTATCAGCGTGCTCTCCACCGTTGATAATGTTCATCATTGGTACTGGAAGTTGTTTGGCGTTGAATCCACCAAGGTACACGTATAAAGGAACACCTAAAGCGTCAGCAGCAGCATGTGCTACAGCCATAGATACGCCAAGGATCGCATTCGCACCTAGCTTGCTTTTGTTGTCTGTTCCGTCTAAATCGATCATTAATTGGTCAATTCCAAGTTGATCAAGAGCATCAAAACCGATTAGTTCAGGAGCGATTGTTTCATTTACATTATCAACTGCTTGAAGAACCCCTTTGCCCATATAACGCTCTCCACCGTCACGTAATTCAACAGCTTCGTATTCACCTGTAGAAGCACCACTTGGTACTAACGCACGTCCCATTGCTCCTGACTCAAGGTATACTTCCACTTCAACTGTAGGATTACCACGAGAATCTAATACTTCGCGAGCATAAACATCTGTAATCATTGTCATTTGTAAGTCACTCCTTAATGATTTATCAATTTATTTTCGGTTAAAATTGTTTATTTCATACCGTTAGAGTTCCGAGATCCAACCGTATTATGGTTCGACTAGAATCGAAACATTCCTGCTTATATAACAAATTATTTTTTAATTAATGAAACCCCAGTCATCTCTTCTGGTTGCTTACCGCCTAATAACGCTAATACGGTTGGCGCTAAATCAGCTAGTTTTCCGTCTTGATGTAACTCGACTCCATTTTCTGTTACGATAACGGGCACTCGGTTTGTCGTATGTGCAGTCATTGGCTTGTCTTCAGGTGTTAACACTTCATCTGCGTTCCCGTGATCAGCGGTAATAACAGCAGCTCCACCTTTAGCCACAATGGCGTCGACTACTTTTCCAAGACACTCATCAACGACCTCAACTGCTTTAATCGTCGGCTCGAGCATACCTGAATGTCCAACCATATCAGGATTGGCAAAGTTTAAAATAATCGCATCATGCTTATCAGCTGAGATGTCCGCAAGTAACGCGTCCGTTACTTCATAGGCACTCATTTCAGGCTGTAAGTCATACGTTGCTACTTTAGGTGAATCAATTAAGATTCGCTCCTCACCTGGGAACGGCTCTTCACGTCCACCGCTAAAGAAGAACGTTACATGTGGATACTTTTCCGTTTCCGCAATGCGAAGCTGTTTGTAATTCTGTTGAGATAACACTTCTCCGAGTGTGTTATCTAAGTTTGTCGGCTTGAATGCAACAAATCCATCAACTGTTTCACTGAAATGTGTTAAGCACACATAGTGAAGATTTCTTGGATGCATATCTCCACGATCAAAACCACGGAAGTCTTCGTTCGTGAACACTTGAGACATTTGAATAGCACGGTCTGGACGGAAGTTAAAGAAGATAACAGCATCATCATCGCCAACTGTCCCAACTGGTGTTCCATCTTCTTTAGTCATCACAGAAGGAATAATGAACTCATCAAAAATCTCATTTTTATAGCTGTCCGTCACAACATCAATCGGATTTGTGTAGGCAGGTCCTTCTCCATACACCATCGCACGGTAAGACTTCTCAACACGATCCCAGCGACGGTCGCGATCCATCGCATAGTAACGACCGTGTAAGGAAGCAATTTCCCCAACACCTAAATCGTCTAATTTGCTTTGTAACCCACGGATGTACAGCTCAGCTGATGTTTGACCAACATCACGTCCATCTAAGAACCCATGAATGTATACTTTTTCAACGTTTTCACGCTTAGCCAGTTCAAGCAAAGCAAAAAGATGTTCTATGTGACTATGAATACCTCCATCAGAAAGAAGTCCATAAACATGCAAGGCACTCTTTTTTTCTTTTACATGATCCATTGCAGCATGGAACGTCTCATTTTCAAAGAAATCTCCTTCGCGAATTGATAAATTCACGCGAGTTAAACTTTGATAGACAACGCGTCCAGCACCAATGTTCAAATGCCCTACTTCAGAGTTCCCCATTTGACCTTCAGGTAAACCAACCGCTTCCCCTTGCGCTTCAAGGGTTGCATGCGGATATTGATTCCAGTAGCGGTCAAAGTTCGGCTTTTTCGCCTGAGCTACAGCATTTCCTTTTACTTCATCTCTCATCGCAAATCCATCAAGGATGATAAGAGCTACAGGCTTTTTACTCATTTACCTTCCTCCAAAAGTGCAAGGAATGAATCTGTTTCAAGACTAGCACCGCCAACAAGAGCTCCGTCAATGTCAGATTGTGCCATGTATTCTTTAATATTAGCAGGCTTTACGCTACCACCATATTGAATACGAACTGCTTCAGCCGCATCTGGAGTGAAGCTTTCTGCAACGACTTTACGAATGTAAGAACATACTTCATTTGCATCCGTTGCTGAAGAAGATTTTCCTGTTCCGATAGCCCAAATTGGCTCATACGCGATAACTGTGTTTTTCACTTGCTCTTCTGTAAGACCAGCAAGACCAGCTTCTACTTGACTTTTTACAACATCGTTCGTTTTGCCCGCTTCACGTTCTCCGTCTGTTTCACCGCAGCACATGATTGGTACAAGATTGTGACTGAATGCAGCGTGAACTTTTTTGTTTACTGTCTCATCTGTTTCAGCAAACATTTCACGACGCTCAGAGTGACCGATAATCACGTAATCTACTTTCATATCAGCTAATGCAACAGGGCTGATTTCGCCTGTGAATGCACCGTTCTCTTCAAAATGTACATTTTGAGCGCCTATTTTAAGGTCAGTTCCTTCTGTAGCACTTACTAAGCTTTCTAAAAATAGAGCCGGCGCGCAAACAACGGCATCCACTTCGCTGTTAGCCGGAACGCTTGTTTTTACCGCTTCAACAAATTGCTTTGCTTCCCCAAGCGTTTTGTTCATTTTCCAGTTTCCTGCAATAATAGGTTTACGCATAGTATCTCACCTCTTTAATGGATTAAAGCGGGGTCTGACCCCTTACTTGTCGTTCAATGCAATAAGACCTGGAAGCTCTTTGCCTTCCATGAATTCTAGTGACGCACCGCCACCTGTTGAAATATGGCTCATTTTATCTGCAATACCAAATTTTTCAACAGCTGCAGCTGAGTCTCCTCCACCAATGACAGAGTAAGTGCCTTGGCTATCTGCAAGAGCTTCTCCGACACCGCGAGTTCCTTTAGAGAATGCTTCTAATTCGAATACACCCATTGGTCCATTCCAAATCACAAGCTTTGATTCACTAATCACTTTACGATATGTATCAATCGTTTTCGGTCCAATATCAAGAGCTTCCCAATCAGATGGAATGGAATCAATATCTACTACTTTAATATTCGCATCATTTGAAAAATCATCAGCTACTATTACATCAACTGGTAATAACAAGTTGACGTTATTTGCTTTTGCTTTTTCCATAAACGAGTTTGCAAGCTCAATCTTGTCTTCTTCAAGTAAAGACTTCCCAATTTCATGGCCTTGTGCTTTTACAAATGTGTAAGCAAGACCTCCACCAATAATCAAGTTGTCCACTTTTTCTAAAAGATTTTCAATAACGCCAATCTTGTCTTTAACTTTTGCTCCACCAATAATCGCAGTAAATGGGCGTTCAGGATTTGATAATGCTTTACCAAGAACATCTAATTCTTTCTCCATTAAAAGACCTGCAACAGCTGGCAAGTGGTGTGCAATCCCTTCAGTTGAAGCATGTGCACGGTGAGCAGCACCAAATGCATCATTTACATAAACATCTGCTAGCGAAGCAAATGCTTTCGCAAGTTCTGCATCATTCTTTTCCTCACCAGGATAGAAGCGAACGTTTTCAAGTAAGAGGACATCGCCTTCAGCTAGTGCATTGGCAGCTTCCTCTGCTTGAGGTCCATAAGCCTCATCAACCTTTTTTACATCTTTTCCAAGAAGTTCACTCAAGCGAGCAGCAACTGGTGTTAAACGTAGCTCTTCTACAACTTCGCCTTTTGGTCGACCAAGATGTGAAGCAAGAATCACTTTTGCTCCTTGTTCAACTAATGCTTGAATCGTAGGGATAGCAGCACGGATACGCGTTTCATCTGTAACTTGTCCATCCTTCATTGGCACGTTGAAATCGACACGACAAAATACTTTCTTTCCTTTAAGGTCAAGATCACGGATCGTTTGTTTATTCATTGCTAGACCTCCTGTAAATGGTGAGTACATATTTTTTACAGCGGAAAGAGGAGGAGAATGCTACCATTTTCCTCCTCTATCAACTGTTACTTATTATAGTCCTTGTTTAGCGATGTAATCAACAAGATCTACAACACGGTGAGAATAACCAGACTCGTTATCGTACCAAGAAATTACTTTTACCATGCTGCCTTCCATAACCATTGTTGAAAGAGCATCGATTGATGAAGAATGTGGGTTACCGTTGTAGTCACTAGACACTAATGGCTCTTCGCTGTAGTTAAGGATTCCTTTTAATGGACCTTCAGCAGCTTCTTTAAGTGCATTGTTTACATCTTCAGCTGTAACATCTTGGTTTAACTCAGCAACTAAGTCAACTAAAGAAACGTTAGGAGTTGGAACACGCATAGCTCCACCGTTTAACTTACCTTTAAGTTCCGGAAGTACAAGAGCAACCGCTTTTGCAGCACCTGTAGATGTAGGGATGATGTTTTCTGCAGCTGCACGCGCACGACGGTAGTCCTTGTGTGGAAGATCAAGGATTTGTTGGTCATTTGTGTACGAGTGAACAGTTGTCATCATACCACGCTTGATTCCGAATTTATCGTTAAGAACTTTTGCAAAAGGTGCAAGACAGTTTGTCGTACAAGAAGCATTAGAGATTACATGGTGGCTACCAGCATCGTACTTATCTTCGTTAACACCCATTACGATTGTGATATCTTCATCTGATGCAGGAGCAGAGATGATTACTTTCTTCGCACCAGCTTCGATATGTTTTGCAGCATCTTCACGCTTAGTGAAGAAACCAGTTGATTCAACAACAACTTCTACACCGCGGTTAGACCATTCAAGTTTAGACGGATCACGCTCAGCAGAAATGTTGATTTCTTGTCCGTTAACAACTAGAGAGTTGCCATTTACTGATACTTCAGCATCTAAGTTGCCGTGTACCGTATCATATTTAAGTAGGTGAGCTAGCATGTTAGCATCAGTTAAATCGTTGATTGCAACTACCTCTACCGCAGGATTGTTTAATGCCGCGCGAAATACGTTACGTCCAATACGTCCAAAACCATTAATACCAATTTTTGTTGCCATGTTCAATCTCCTCCTAATTACTTTAACTTAGATTTATCTAAAAGAGCATTGCTCTTTTATCTACTATAATTTTAATAAAGATTCGGCAGCAGCTTCATCAGTAATCAATACATCACTTGGTTGATACTTCATATAAGCGGCAATGGCTTCTGCCTTTGAAGAACCTCCTGCAACGGAGATAACATATTTATGTTCTCCAAGATCATCGAGTTGTAACCCTATCGTTCGTTGTTTATGAATCGGTTCTCCATGACGATTAAAGTAATAGCCAAATGCCTCTGCTACAGCCTCTTCCCGGTTAAGCTTGTCGACAAACGAATTTACCGAATCGCGCCGAAGTGCCATCGTTCTCGCATCACCAATCCCATGAATTACAGTACAAGCGGATTGAATCAGCTTTAGGATATCCTTAACTGATGGTTCTAATACAAGAGATGAATAAGCTTCTTCGCTTATTTGATCTGGCACATGTAACAAGCGATACTGTGCACCAGCTCGACTTGCCAGTTCTGCACTAATTGTATTCGCCTGATTTTCTACTTGCTCTCCTAATCCTCCACGCGCCGGGACAAATACTACTTCCCGTGTTTTCGCATCAGGTTTCATCATTTCCGCAACAGCAGCCAGTGTTGTACCACCCATTACAGCGACAACATCTTTCGGCTTAATAATTTGCTTCAATTCGCTAATACAAGCGCGCCCCATCTCTCGTTTAACCCAATGGTCTTCATCACTATTTCCAGCAACGACTATGACTTGCTTCACACCGAGTTCTATTTCCAACTTGCTCTCAAGCTCCCTAAGACCAAGTAACTCTTTCATCATATCTTCTAACTTTTGAAAAAGTTGTTCGCCTTCTTCTGTAATACTCATCCCTGCTGTTGCAAAGTGGACAAGTCCTTGCTCTTTTAAAAACGTCACTTCGCCTCTAAGAACACGTTCAGACAATTGCAAGTTAGTTGATAAGCTTCTTCTGCCTATTGGTTGCATGAGTTTAATGTAGTGGAGGATCCGATATCGCTTGACCATAACATCAAGCAAATCAGGTAATAATTTTTTCTGAATATCTAACAATAGTTGCATAAAGCCATACTCCCTTATCTAAGTCTGGACTCATTATGTCCCGCATAGACTTTTTGCGTCCCAATCATTTCAAAAAAAAAGACCAAATCCTTCCCACAAATTTATATTACCAAGGATAAGGTCTTTACACAAGTTAAATTTGCCCATTTAATTCAAGTAAACGCTTTCTTACTTTTTTTTCTGAAATTTGCCCAAAATCGACCTCTTCACCATTGATTAAAATCACTGGAATCATGATTTGATATTTTTCTAACAATTCATCATCCTTATAAATATCCGTGATTTTCATCGTAAATTTAAACTCACTTTTCAAAGGCTTTAATTTATTAATCGCTTTATCACATAAAGGACAATCAATTTTTGACATAACGACTACTTCTAACATTTCCAACACCACTCAATATTATAGATTTTTTTCAAGAAGGGGGCGATTTTGGAGACTTTTTGATTAAACTCATATTAAGATTAAACAAGCTTATTACACAAATCGCTTTCTTTTAGAAGAAGCCGGAATTCCTAATTCATCTCGGTACTTGGCAATCGCTCTTCTTGAAACGATAATATCCTTTTCTGCCTGCATCCAGCTTACAATCTTTGAATCTGAAAGTGGCTTTTGCTTATTTTCAGAAGCAATCAACTCTTTCATCCAATCTTTTATTTGGCGACTAGATGCCAATTCACCGAATCCATTTTGAACCGATGATGAAAACAACGACTTTAATTCAATGATTCCCCTTGGTGTGTCAGCAAATTTACTCGTAGTGGCTCGGCTTACGGTTGATTCATGGACACCAATCTCATCTGCTATTTCCTTTAATGTAAGTGGCTTTAAAATTCCCTTTTTATTTAAAAAATAATCCCTTTGATGTTTCGCAATTGCTTCTCCTACTTTGACAATAGTCTGCTGTCTTTGCTGAATACTTTTCATCAGCCATTGCACTTGTTGTACTTTTTGTTTCGCGTAATGAGTTGCTTCATGATCCTGCTCATTCTGTAGCAATTGTTCATAATGATGGTTCAGGCCTACACTTGGGATCAAATCATCCTCTACATGCACAAGCAAATCTCCTTCATATGGAACGATTCTGATTTCGGGTCTGACATATTGAACTGGATCTGCTACAAATTGACTTCCTGGTCTAGGGTCTAATGTTTGAATAACGTCATTCACCTCTTGCACATCTGCAACCGTAATACCAAGCTTTTTCGAGATCTCTTTCCACTTTCGAGATGCAAATTCTTCCATGTAATATGAAATCACCTGCTCGGCTATTATGTGAGGAGTATCGAGTCTCTGCAATTGCAGCAATAAACACTCTTGTAAATTTCGTGCACCAACACCGGCAGGATCGAAGCTCTGCAAGGTGTGTAATATCGTTTCTCCTTCTGCTAGTGAAATGTGTAACTCATCACAAATCTCTTGAATTGGCCTCGATACATACCCGTCTTCTCGCAAGCTGAAAACTAAATATTCAATTTCTTTTTTTCTTTTATTTGTTAGATTTAATTCTTGAATTTGTTGTAGCAAATACTCACTTAAACTCATTCTATCGATATGGGCATAATCAATTGGTGAGGGCTGATCTGTGGAAGCTTTTGAATAAGTAGAATACGTTTGTTCAGCTAATCCAGTCGGTTCCTTCACATCTAGTAGTGGGTTCTCAAGTGCTTGTTCCTGAATATAGGTTGAAAGCTCGAGTGCTGAAAACTGCAACAAGTGGATCGCTTGACGTAATTCTTGCGTCATAACCAACCCTGTTGTCTGCTGTTGATAAAGACCAAATTGCACCTGTGTTCCCCTCCCTTCATTTTTTCATTATAAAGAGTTATCACTTTAACGAAAACGCTTTCTAATGCTTATGCCAATACTAGTTTATTTCATTCCTTATCTTATTATAATTCATTCAATTCTTGAAAACTATGTTTAATCATTCTTAAAATATCGTTTAGATTATTTAAAAACGGATATTATGAAAGGAGGGTTTAAATAACTTCATATGGAATAGTATGTAGTAGGAGGCTATTTTACTTTTTTACAATTGTTGAACACCTTCTTCAAGCAAAGAAGTGTTTTCATTTGACCTTCTTTGACCATTTAGGTATGATGTACATAGCTCACTTATTTGAACACATTTGGGTTCACTAAAACAAAAGGAGGATTTTACATGAACTTAATTCCTACAGTTATTGAACAAACAAACCGAGGCGAGCGTGCATATGACATTTACTCTCGTTTGTTAAAAGATCGTATTATCATGTTAGGAAGTGCGATTGATGATAATGTTGCCAACTCGATCGTAGCTCAATTGCTTTTCTTACAAGCAGAAGATCCAGAAAAAGACATTTCAATCTATATTAACAGCCCAGGTGGATCGATCACAGCGGGTATGGCAATCTATGACACAATGCAGTACATAAAGCCAAAGGTATCAACGATTTGTATTGGTATGGCTGCCTCAATGGGTGCATTCTTACTTGCTGCTGGTGAAAAAGGCAAGCGTTTTGCCCTTCCCAACAGTGAAGTGATGATTCACCAACCACTTGGTGGAACACAAGGTCAAGCATCTGATATCCAAATTCACGCAAAACGCATTATTGAAATGCGTGAAAGCTTAAACAAAATTTTAGCAGAACGTACAGGTCAACCAATGGAAGTTATCGAACGCGATACGGACCGTGACAACTTCATGATTGCTGCAAAAGCACAAGAGTATGGTTTAATCGACAAAGTTATTCCAGCATCGAAATAGAAAGACTTGGCCACTGCCAGACTGCCTTTTTTTTGAGAAATGTGGTTTACCACTCTCACAAACGAAGGTCAGGTTCAGGCGGTGGCTTTTTTTGCTTGTCTGCAGTATTTAACAATTTGATACAAAAAAAACACCGTTCACTTATAAAAGGAATCGGCGTCTTTTCGTTCATTATTCAGTTTCAATAAAAGCGCTTAACGTTTCAAGTGCCTCAGTTTCGTCGTTTCCATCTGTGACAAGGGTAAAAGTTGTGCCACGGCCTAACGCTAAGCTCATTAACCCCATAATGCTTTTTGCATTTACTTTTTTATCATTTTTCTCAATGAACACCTCTGATGAAAACCGACTTGCTTCTTGCACAAATAGTGCAGCTGGCCTTGCTTGTAACCCTGCTTTTCGTTTCACTGTTACTTCCTTTTTTACCATATGAATCTCCTCCTCAAGCTTTTTCATTTTTTTTCATGTTTCAAATGCTTGACCATTTCTGAGTTTGTCTGCAATTTGGTCGATTTTGCGTAAGCGATGATTCACACCGGATTTGCTCACTGTTCCTCCATCAACCATTTCTCCTAATTCTTTAAGAGTGACATCCTGGTGCAACACACGCAATTCAGCAATTTCTCTTAATTTAGGAGGAAGTTGATCGAGACCCATTGTCCGATCGACATATCGAATATTCTCCACTTGTCTAAGTGCTGCCCCAACCGTTTTATTTAAATTTGCGGTTTCACAGTTGACTAGACGATTAACAGAATTTCGCATATCTTTCATGATTCGAACATCTTCAAAATAAAGCAACGCTTGATGAGCACCGATAATATTTAAAAACTCGATAATTTTCTCGCTCTCTTTCATATACGTGATGAAGCCCTTTTTACGTTCCAATGTTTTTGCATTTAATTGATACTCGTTCATCAATTCACATAATGAATCATTATGTTCCTCATAAATCGAGAAAATTTCTAAGTGATATGATGAAGTCTCTGGATGGTTAATGGATCCTCCTGCTAAAAACGCACCTCGTAAATAAGCTCGCTTGCAGCAGGTTTCTTTCGTAAGTTCCTTTGAAATCGTACGATGAAAGACAAAGCCTTCGCCTAAAATTCCTAAAAGCTCCAATAATTCTTTTGCCTCGTGCTGCATACGAACAAGATACACATTGTTCTTTTTTAATCTCATCTTTTTTCGAACAAGAAGCTCGACAAACATTGAAGGATACACTCTTTTAATAAGTGTATAAATTCTTCTTGCAATCGCTGCATTCTCTGTCGTAACATCTAATCCAAGTTTCATTTGACTGAACGAAAGAGAACCATTCATTCGAATAAGTGCAGCTAACTCTGCTGTCGCACAGCAGTCGTCTTGTTCTAGTTGTGTCAGTTCTTTCTTTGTTTTGGCTGCAAAAGACAAGGTCCTCACTCCTTTCAGCCGCGTAGCTTATCTGCCTTATGTTTGCACAAACCATAAATATGAAAACAAGAAAAAACTTTTGATCTAAAGCAATTCCCTACACGTTCAGTATCCATTTATCAATATACGGTTAAGCTGACATGTAAACTGGGTATAGATCGGAGCCACACATTCCGTCTTCAATCCTATATCCAATCACACACGTAAAATTGCTTTTGACACCTTCGTTGCATCATGCCTCAGCATACTTCCTAATTCTGTCACAAAATGATCACGAATAATCGAAACCCCTAAAGATTGTAAGCGCTCTTCATCAATTACAACTGGAACAGCCCCTTCTTCAGCATAACGCAACTGAACCTCAGCGGAAACCTTTGAACCATGTACGATTACTTCATCTACTAGTTCGGTACCACAGTGGTCAATAATCGCTTGAAGATGATCGGCTGCAGAATATTGATCCGTCTCACCACTTTGCGTCATCACATTACATATATATACTTTACGAGCTTTTGCCTGTTCTATCGCTTTCACAACTCCTGGCACAAGTAAATTCGGGAGAACGCTAGTATACAGGCTTCCAGGCCCTAACACAATGATATCAGCTTCTTCTATCGCTCTTATACTCGATTGTAAAGGTGTGACATCCCCTGGTGTTAAAAACACTCGCTTAATTCGCTTTTTCTCAAGTGGAATTAATGACTCACCTGTGACAACAGTCCCATCTTCCATTTCGGCATGAAGAACAATGCTTCGATTCGCAGCTGGATAAACATTTCCTCTTACATTTAATACTTTACTTAATTCTACAATCCCTCGTGAAAAATCACCAGTAATAGACGTCATTCCTGCTAATAAAAGATTGCCTAGAGAATGACCCGATAACCCATTTCCATTTGAAAAGCGATGTTGAAATAGCTCCTCAACAAGTGGTTCCACTTCCGCTAATGCAATTAATACGTTTCTTACATCTCCAGGAGGAGGAATGTTTAGTTCTTTTCGCAGGCGACCGGAACTACCGCCATCATCGGCAACTGTTACAATAGCAGATATTTCTACTGGGAACGTTTTTAACCCTCGTAGCAACACTGATAAGCCGGTTCCTCCTCCGATCACTACAACATTTTTTTTGTTCACTTCGATGGTTCCTTCCTTTTATCTTTATCAATATCTCGATGGCTTACATGAACAATATATTCATTCGCGAAAGCTTCAGCAAAGTATTCTGCCAATGTAACAGAACGGTGCTTCCCGCCAGTACACCCAATCCCAATCACTACCTGACTCTTTCCTTCACGCTTGTATTGCGGAAGCATAAACTTGAGCAGATCCGTTAATTTTTCTATAAATTGCTGCGTCTCTGTCCACTTCAACACATAAGAGGACACTTCTTTTTCAAGACCCGTTTTTGGTCTCATATGATCAATATAGTGCGGGTTAGGAAGAAAACGAACATCAAATACAAGGTCCGCATCAATTGGCATCCCGTATTTAAAGCCAAACGACATGACATTCACGGAGAAGGGATGACGCTCGTTTAGTGAAAATCTTTGAATGATTTTCTCTCGTAACTGAATCGGTTTCATCTCTGTCGTATCAATAATTTGTTGGGATCTGCCCTTCATTTCTTCTAGCATTTCACGCTCTAATCGAATTCCTTCTAGTGGCAACCCATTTGGAGCAAGTGGATGTGATCGTCTTGTTTCTTTATAACGCTGAACCAATTTTGCATCCTTTGCATCCAAAAAGAGAATTTGCAATTTAAAGTGAAGGTGTGGCGAAAGACTAATCATATCGATTGCTTCGAAAAGATGATCAAAAAACTTTCGACCACGCAAATCGATCACAAGTGCCACTTTATTCATTTTTCCATTCGAGCCTTCAATTAGCTCGATAAACTTAGGAATGAGGGCTGGAGGTAGGTTATCGACGCAAAAATAACCTAAGTCCTCGAAGCTTTGTACAGCAACTGTCTTTCCTGCTCCAGACATTCCCGTAATAATCACAATTTGAATTTGTTCCTGCTCGATCGTCAACCTCTTCACCCCTTTATTTACTCTGTTGTTAATCGATAAGAGACTAAATCAAAGTCTGGTGTATAATAGCACGTTCCATGCATAACGCCTTGTTGAGATAATACATGTGAAAACATGTGTCTGTCTCCAGCTGCCATAGGTAACGTTACGACTTCGCTTTTGTTCTTCCAAGCCAATTTGCCTTCTGGTGATTGTTCAAATATCTGCCCTTTGTAGCTAGTTGCCTGGAATGTGAACATCATCCATTCGTTAACCGGCTGGTCATTTTCTACAATCACGATTGTGAATACTGCACGCAAGGTTACATTTTCGACCTGCAAACCTGTTTCTTCACGAAATTCACGTTCTGCTGATTCTTTTATCGTTTCACCAAGTTCCATCTTCCCGCCTGGTGCAACCCACCAGCCTCGACTTGGTTTTTGTAATAATAATACTTTATCGCCTTGTGTTAAGACACAATTCGTAATCCGTTGCAACCGCCTCACCTCACGTTCAATAACTTTATTATACAATTAATTGAAAGGTCTAACAATTGCTAGAATCAGGGAACTTTTTTTGAACAGAGGAAAAAGACGGAATAAAAAAAAGGGCACGGACAAAGTGTCCGTGCAAATTATATAAAAAAGGGGGTCAATTACTTAATTACATCTTACCCTTTTTATATTTCAACCGTGTTACAGAAGCATTAACGATTCAATACAAAAAGGATGATTTTACCTTTTTGTATTGAATCGAAGCGATGAGCGGAGCCGATGCCTTCTTTTCAGCCTTTTGGAA